>NZ_JBEXHL010000035.1:0-96739 GCF_040607795.1 Amycolatopsis sp. NPDC005232
CCGCCGGACTACGCCACATGACCCGAGACACCACCCGACCACTCACCCTGCTCGGCATCCACCCCTAAAACACCAACGACTTTGCCGGAACCCTGGCCCTCCCCGGGGGGCGTCCCTTGTCCAGTCTATCCGGCACCCCCGACAAAAACGGCGAGAACGCCGCTGGACCGCCGAGCTGTCCACAACTCGGAGCAGGTGTGGACAACTCCGCCGGCGGTCATGCGCGGAGCGCGCCGACCGCCGGGAGCAGGCCCGAACGCGGGAAGGGGGACGGTGACCCGGCCGTTCGGGGGGCGTCGCGGCCGGGTCACCGCTGCTGAGCGCGCCGGTCGGGGAAGGCCGGGTGGCGCGCTCAGAGCAGGCGGAGCTGTTCGGCGGGTGGTGGGGCTTCCACTCGGGGCTCCGGGACTTCCGGTTCAGCGGCTGTGCGGGGGTTGTAGCCCGTTTTGGGGGCCAGGCCGTGGCGGCGCAGCAGCGGGCCGACGCGTTCGCCGAGTTGCTGGCGGTAGGCGCGGTCGACGTAGCTGCCGCGCGCGTAGAGGCGCTTGTAGCGCGGTACCAGCGCGGGGTGGTTGCGGCCGAGCCACGACGCGAACCACTCGCGCGCGCCGGGGCGCAGGTGGAGGGGGATGACACTGACGCTGTCGGCGCCCGCGTCGGCGAGTTCGGTGAACAGTGCGTCGAGCGCGTCGACCGAGTCGGTGAGGTACGGCAGCACCGGCGCGACGAGCACGGAACACGGCAGGCCGGCCGCGCGCGCCTTGCGGACGAGGTCGAGCCGCGCCTGCGGGCTCGGGGTGCCGGGTTCGAGACGGCGCTGCAGCTCGCGGTCGAGCAACGCGATGGACACCGCGAGGCTGACCGGGACGTCCTTCGCGACCGACTCCAGCAGCGGCAGATCTCGGGTGAGGACTGTGCCCTTCGACAGGATCGACAGCGGCGTGCCGGAATCGGCCAGGGCGCGGATGATGCCGGGCATGAGCTGGTAGCGGCCTTCGGCGCGCTGGTACGGGTCGGTGTTGGTGCCCATGGCCACGTGCTCGCGCTGCCAGCTGGGGCGTTTCAGTTGCGCGGCAAGGACTTCCGGGGCGTTGACCTTCACCACGACCTGGGTGTCGAAGTCGTGGCCCGCGTCGAAGTCGAGGTAGGTGTGGGTGTTGCGGGCGAAACAGTTGTGGGACACCATGCCGTCGGCCACGAAATCGCCGGTGCCGGTGGTGATGTCGAACAGCGGCAGCTCCAGGCCGAGCGACTCGACGGACGTGACGACGCGCCGCACGGACCCGATCGTCGTGCCGTCGAGAGAGCGCTTCCACGCGACGGCCGGATCGGTCAGATGCAGGAACCGCAACACTTCCCCGGCGCCGCCGGTCAGCCGCGCCTGGCGCCGGCCGGCGTACTCGCGGTGGCCGACCGTCTCGTAGTCGAACGAGAACCGGTCCAGCGCGGCGAACATCGCGTCGACCACGTCGGTCTCGTCGTGCGCGATCGAGAGCACCCCGCGCCGGTACGCGCCCGCCAGGTCGAACAGCCCGGCGAGGAGCCCGCGCGCCCAGTGCGCGTCGGGCTTCTGCGGCAGGCTCATGAACCCCACGGACGAACCGAAATCGGGCAGGTACCGCACCGCCCGCGCCGCCGCGTCCTTCTCCGTCGCGAAGCCGCCGGAGCGCAACATCCCGCACAGGTAGCCGGCGCGGTAGCCGAGCGTGTCGTCGGGCGTGCGCACGAACTTGCCGCCGCCGACGAGCTCCGTGCCCTCGACCAGGTGCGGCCGCTGCGCCGCGCCCAGCTTGCTGCCCGTGACGTACTTCCAGCCGCGCGCGCTGAGGAACCGGTGGTCGGGCCCGGTGACGAGCGTGGTGCCGTCGTCGAGCGTCACGCGGTACGCCTCGCGCACCGTCGTCCAGTGCGCCAGGACCTCCGTGGGCACCAGCCGCCGCGCGACGCCGTGGCCGCGCGTGCCGAGGATCTGCTCCCCCACCTGGAGGTCGGCGATCGGCTTCGCGCGCCCGTCGGCCAGCAGCACGGGTGTGCCGCCTTCAAGGCAATACGTGCACGCGTGGGAACACCCGCGGTACGGGTTCACGGTCCACCGGAACGGCACCTGCGACCCGTCCGGCACCCGGTTCAGCACGGACTTGGCGTGCACCTCGTGAAAGGTGACGCCGTCGAACTCCGGTGACCGCACGGACCGCACCAGCCCGTCCAGACCAGGCAGGATCGGCTCGCCCTCCCCTGCACGTTGTCGTTCCCATCGCACCCGTCCAGTCGAACACATGTTCTATTGAGTGTCAAACAGGTGTTCGAACGCTCACGCCGCGGATTGCAGTGGAACGCCGCCGAGAGGGACCCCGGCGGCGCCCACAAACCCCCTAGACCTCAGATCGGGAACCGGTCCAGCGCCCGGATCTTGTTCGTCGCGTCCAGGGCCGCGACCTTGTACGCCTCCGAGAGAGTCGGGTAGTTGAACACCGCGTCCACCAGGTAGTCGACGGTGCCGCCGCAGCCCATGACGGCCTGGCCGATGTGGACGAGGTCCGTGGCGCCCGTGCCGAAGACGTGGACGCCCAGCAGTTTGCGGTCCACTGTGGACACCAGGAGTTTCAGCATGCCGTAGCTGTCGCCGGTGATCTGGCCGCGCGCGAGCTCGCGATAGCGGGAGATGCCGACCTCGTACGGCACCGAGGAGGACGTCAGCTGGGCCTCGGTGGCGCCGACGTAGGAGATCTCCGGAATCGTGTAGATGCCGATGGGCTGCAGGGCGCCGAGTCCGTTGGCGGGTTCGCCGAACGCGTGGTACGCGGCGAGCCGGCCCTGGTCCATCGAGGTGGCGGCGAGCGCGGGGAAGCCGATGACGTCGCCGACGGCGTAGATGTGCTCCACCTCGGTGCGGTAGTGCTCGTCGACCGACAGACGGCCGCGCTGGTCGGCCAGCAGGCCGGCGTTCTCCAGGGCGAGCTCGTGGGTCATGCCCTGGCGGCCGGCGGAATACATCACGCCGTCGGCCGGGATGCGCTTGCCGCTGACGAGCGTGGTCACGGTCGTCTCGTCCGAGACCGCGACGTTCGCCACCTTCTCCCCGAACCGGAACGTGACGCCGAGGTCGCGGAGCTGGAACTTCAGCGACTCCACGATCTCCGGGTCGCAGAAGTCGAGCATCTGGTCGCGCTGCTCGACCACCGTCACGCGCGAGCCGAGCGCGGCGAACATCGACGCGTACTCGATCCCGATCACCCCCGCCCCCACCACCACGAGCGACGACGGGATCGCCTCGAGCCGCAGGATCTCGTCGGAGTCGAGCACGCGCGCGGCATCGAAGTCGACGTTCGCGGGGCGCGCGGGCCGGGTGCCCGTGGCGATCACGATGTTGTCGCCGGACACCGTGCGCCGGTCGCCGACGTGCTTGCCCTCGACGAGCACCGTGTGCGGATCGGCGAACGACCCCGTGCCCGGCACGAGGTCGATGTGGTTGCGCAGCAGCTGGGCCCGGACCACCTGGACCTCGCGCCCCACCACGTGCTGGGTGCGCGCCATGAGGTCGGCGATGGTGATGTCCTGCTTCACGCGGTAGCTCGCGCCGTAGAGCTCGCGCTGGTTCATCCCCGTCAGGTAGAGGACCGCCTCGCGCAGTGTCTTGGACGGAATGGTGCCCGTGTTGACGCACACCCCGCCCACCATGTCGTGGCGATCGACGACCGCCACCTTCTTCCCCAGCTTCGCGGCCGCGATGGCGGCCTTCTGCCCACCCGGGCCCGAGCCGATGACGATCAGGTCGTAGTCGTGTTCGCTCACGGTGTGAGCCTGCGCACTCACTCCCCGCGCCGCAAGCCCTGGCCCGCGCCCGCCACGCCGCATTAACGCCGTGTTCGCGCGCGGCTGACCCGAACGGGGCAAACCACCGACGGAAAACGGCCGTGCCCCAGCGCCGTCGGGATGCTCGGACACGGCCGCTCACCCGGCACTACTGGCCGGCGAGGTCCCGGGTGACGCTCTCCAGGAACCCCCGCCAGACGGCCGACGAGAGCTCGAAGAAACCCGCTCCGGGGTCCTTCGAGTCCCGAACGGCCACTTCATCGAGTGGACCCGCCGCAGGGAACCCGACCTCGACGCAGTCGCCCTGCGCGCTTCCCGAGTATGACGATTTCCGCCAAAGGCGGTCACTGGTCATCTCCACCCTCCATCTCCTCGATCAAGTCGGCAATAAGACTCACCGATTCCTCGGGACTCATCGCCTGACGACGGAGCTGTTCCGCCGCGCTCTGGTACCCGCGGATGTACTGATCCGCGGTCAAAGTGGAGCTGGTGGCGTAGTGCTCCAGATAGACCACATCGGAGCCAGGATCGATGCCGCGGATCAGCACGAATGCACCATCCCGCAGCGGGCTGTACCGCGCGGCGAGCGGGACGACCTGCAAGGTGATCTGTTTCCTCCGAGATACTTCGAGCAAGAACCGAAGCTGCTCGATCATGACCTCGTCGTCGTCGCATTCAGGGTAGCGCAACGCCAACTCGCCGATGATGGCGTGGAACTCTGTCTTCGAGGAGAACAGTGTCTTTTGCCGTCGCATCTGAAATGTCACACCGGCTTCGACCACCGCATCGGAATTGCCCGCAGCCGACATGAATGGGTGTGGCTCGACACGTCGCACGGCGAACGGCGCTGGGACGTACCGACCGAGCGGTCACCGATCTGAACGACCGCCCCGCGGCTACGTCCGTTGTGAGTACCGGTCGAGGTCCCGTTCACAGCGCAGCCGAAGCGTCGTACTCCCCTGCGCGGCAGCCAGCTCCACCGCCGTCTTCAGGCGGATCCGGCCCTGTTCGCGGCCGTCGTAGGCGGAGCGCAGCCGCAGCACCTCGGGGAGCCACCAGAGGTCGTCGCGGGCCTGACCGACGACGAGGGCCGCGTCGAGGGCGGCGCGGGCCGGGCCGGGGCGGTCGTGGCGGGCCAGCAGGTCGGCCTGCAGGGCGAGCCAGTAGGGCATGCGGGCGAGCGAGCCCTCGGCCTTGAGGTTGGCGACGCCGCGGCGGATGTCGGCGAGGCCGTCGGCGTCGCCGCGCACCCAGCCGCCCAGGACGAGGCCCCATTCGCGGTAGTAGGCGAAGCCGTAGCGGTCGCAGAGCTCGCGCAGCTCGGCCGAGCGCTCCTTCACCTCGTCGAGATCGCCGCGCATTTGGTGGGTGATGCCGGCGTACGCGAGGGCCACGGCGAGGCTGTACGGGTGCATCTTCGTGCGGGCCAGGCGCACGGCTTCGCGGCAGCTGCGGAGCGCTTCGTCCTCGTGGCCCAGCAGCCAGTGCGCGTGCGCGGCCCACGCCGGGCTGTGCACCTCGGGCTGCGTGCCGATGGGCAGCGACGGTGCGCCGCGCGTGAGCCGGGCGGCGAGGTCGAAGTGGCGCAACGCCTCCCCGGGCCGGCCGAGGCTCACCGACGAGCCGGCGAACGCGAAGTGCGCGGAGCCGTTGAGCTCGTCTTTGGTGCGGTCGTCGCCGACGAGTTCGAGCGCGCGTTTCGCGGCCTCGTGCGCACGGGCGGTGCGGCCTTGCACGAACCGCGACGTCCAGAGCCCGACCAAGGCGACGAGCGTGGAATCCTGCTGCCCCAGGCGTTCCGCGAGCACAATCGAGCGTTCGAGGGCCCGCTGGAGGTCGGGGGAGGCGTAACCGAGCCGGGCGTTGAGGGGGCCTGACAACGCTTCGAGCACCTCCAGCTCGCGCCGGTCCGTCTCGGGTCCGGCGGGGGCGCCGGCGAGCAACGACAGGGCTTCGCGCAACAGCCGAATCGCCTCGCCGTGGGCGAAGGTGCCGGCCGCGAGCTCGGCGGCCCGGCGGTAGAACGCGACCGCACGATCGGGGCGGCCGCCGCGGGCGTACTGCTCGGCCAGCTGCGCTGAGACGGAACCGGTGTCGCCGGGGTGCAGCAGTTCGAGGCTCTGGGCGAGCCGGCGGTGCAGCAGCCAGCGCCGCGCGCGGGTCACCTGCCGGTAGGCGGCGTCGCGGAGCAGGTCGTGGGAGAAGTCGTAGCCGTCGCGGAACTCGCGCAGGATCCGCAACCGCCACAGCTCGTCGACGGCGCGCACCACGGCTTCGGCGTCGAGGTCGCTGGCCTCGGTGAGCAGGTCGAGCGAGAAATCCCGGCCGACGGCGGCGGCAAGGCCGGCGATCTCGCGGGCGTCGGGGGTCGGCTGCTGCAGGCGTTCGGTGAGCACGGCGTCGAGGTCGCCCGGCGGGCCGCCGGAGCGCAACGCCTCCACCACGGACAGGGGGAAGCCGCCGGTCGCGACGTGCAGGAGGGTGAGCTCGTCGCCCGAGGGCAGGAGGCCGGAGACGGACTCGGCCAGCCGCGCGGTGTCGTCGAGGTCCAGCGGGCTCAGATCCACTTCGGACAGCCGGCCGGTGGCGCGCAGGCGTTCCGTCCAGCCGGCCAGGGTGCCGTCGCCGGGATCCGACCGCTGAGTGGCGGCGAGCAGCAGCGGCGCGCGAGGTTCGAGGGCGAGGCAGAAGAGCAGGAACGCCAGAGTTTCCTGATCGCACCACTGCGCGTTGTCGAGCACGAGCAACGTCGGCCGGCCGGCGCCGGTGAGGGCGCGGGCGAGGCCTTCGAAGAAGCGGTGCCGCTGCCACGCGTCGGCCACCGCGCGCACTGTGCGCACAACGGGGGCCGGTCCGCTGTCCTTGCCGGCCGGGACGAGCCGATCCACTTCGGCGCGCCAGACCGGGGCGAGCGTCGCCAAAGACGGCTGGAGCACGGGGTTGCGCAACCAGTCCGCCACCGGTGCCAGCGCGAGCCGGCCCGACGTCCCGAAGCACTGCGTCCCGGCGACCACCGCTCCTTGGCTGCGCGCGAGCCGGGCCAGCTCGACCACGAGCCGCGTCTTGCCGACGCCGGCGTCACCCCGCACGAGCGCGACCGACGGCTGCCCGCGCGCGGCTTGCTGCCACCGTTCCCGCAGCTGCGTGAACTCGACGGTACGGCCGACGAGCCGGGATTCGCGGCTGGGCACGGCGTCGGCCAGCAGCCGCCGCAACGCCGCCTGCGTCGCGCGGTCGGGCACCACACCCAGCTCGCGTTCGAGCACCGACGCGCACTGGTGGTAGGTGCTCACGGCCCCGGCGCGGTCGCCGAGGTCGGCCTGCAGCTCCATCAGCGTGCGGTAGCCCAGCTCCTCCAACGGCCGCAGGCGGATGCGGCGGCGGGCGGTTTCGGCGGCGCCCGCGAGGTCGCCCAGGCGGCACTGGGCGTCGCCGAGCAGGTCGCACAACGCCACGCACTGCTGTTCCAGCTCGTTGCGGGGTTCGAAGAGCCATTCGTCGGACAGCCCGGGCATCAGCTCGCCGCGGTACTCGGCCAGCGCGGCGTCGGCGTGGGCACGGACTTCCTCGTCTTCTCCGGCGGCCAGGGCAGCGCGGCGTTCGGCGTCGAACACACGCACGTCGACGCGGCAGCGGGGAGTGTCCTGCCAGGACAGATCCGTCGCGGTCGCGAGCAGCGCCGAGTCCTCACCCAGGACGTGGCGCAGGTGGTGCAGCTCGCGGCGCAGGTTCGTGCGGGCCTGCGCGTCGGAGGAATCGGGCCAGAACAGCGACGCGATCCGCTGCCTCGGCTGCGGCAGCCCCGCGTGGGTCACCAGGTAGCCGACGAGCGCGATCGCCCGCGGCGACCGGGTCACCGCCGGCCCGGTCGCACCGTGGGTGACCGACTGCTCGCCCAGCAGCGACACGTAGAGCATCCCGGGGTGCCTCCTGCCCAGGCACGGTAGTCGGGCGCACGCGGGCGGTGGGCGCAGCGGACGACGCCCGCGCCAGGTCGGCTCGCCGGCAGGCGGTGGGCGCCGCAGAGAAGTCCTTGCAGACCGCCGAAAATGTCGGCAGCCACTCCCCGTCCCCGGCAAAAAACTCGTGTCCCCGAACGGCGCGAACGGACCCCTCGCCGAACCCGAACGCTGTGCGAACGCCCCGTACCTAGCTTCGGTGAGGCAGGCAGCCCGACCGGGAGGCCGTTCCACATCAGGGAGAAATCGCATGACCACCATCACCGCACCGTTCCCCGAGCTGGCACTCGCGCTGAGGGGCGAGCTCGTGACGCGTGGCGACGACGGCTACGACCAGGCGCGCGCCGTCTACAACGGGATGATCGACAAGCACCCGGCCGCCATCGCCCGGTGCGCGGATACCGCGGACGTCGTCACGTGTGTGAATTTCGCGCGGGAGAACCGGATCGACCTCGCCGTGCGCGGCGGCGGGCACAACGCCGGCGGGCTCGGCATCGCCGACGACGCACTGGTGATCGACCTTTCGGCGATGCGCAGCACGACCGTGGACCCCGAGACGCACACCGTGCGCGTCGACGCCGGGTGCACGTGGGGCGACGTCGACCACGCGACAGTCGCCTTCGGCATGGCCACGCCTTCGGGGTTCTTCTCCACGACCGGTGTCGGCGGGCTCACCCTCGGCGGCGGGATCGGCTACCTGGCGCGGCGTTTCGGGCTCACTGTGGACAACCTGCTCTCAGCCGACGTCGTCCTCGCCGACGGCAGCTTCGTGCACGCGAGCGAGAAGTCGCACCCGGACCTGTTCTGGGCGCTGCGCGGCGGCGGCGGGAACTTCGGGGTGGTCACGTCGTTCACCTTCCGCTGCAACGACATCGGCGAGTACGGCACGATCATCGGCGGCCCGGTCCTGTATGCGATCGAGGACACCGAAGACGTGCTGCGCTGGTACCGCGAGCTGCTGCCGTCGCTGCCCGAAGAGCTCAGTGGCTGGTTCGGCCTGCTCACCATCCCGCCGGCACCACCGTTCCCGGAGGAGCTCTGGGGCCGCAAGGCCTGCGGCATCGTCTGGTGCTACACGGGCCCTCACGCCCGGGCCGACGAGGTGCTGGAGCCGGTGCGTTCCTTCGGTTCCCCGCTCGTCGTGGGGCTGCAGCCGATGCCCTTCAACGTGTTGCAAACCGCGTTCGACGCACTGTACCCGCCGGGGCTGCAGTGGTACTGGCGCGCCGACGTCACCACGGAGATTTCCGACGAGGCGATCGCGATCCACCGCCGCTACGGGGATCTGCTGCCCACCGGGCACTCGTCCATGCACATGTACCCGATCGACGGCGCTGCCGCCCGGGTCGCCGCCGACGCCACGGCGTTCCCCTACCGCGACGGTGGCTGGTCCGGCGTGATCGTGGGCGTCGACCCCTCGCCCGACAACCGGGAGAAGATCACGCGCTGGACGAAGGACTACTGGACCGAGCTGCACCCGACCTCGGCCGGTGGCGCGTACGTCAACTTCATGATGGAAGAGGGCGCCGACCGCGTGAAGGCCGCCTACCGCGACAACTACGAGCGGCTGGCGCAGATCAAGAACCGGTACGACCCGGAGAACCTGTTCCACATCAACCAGAACATCCGGCCGTCCGGTTCGTGAGCGGCCCGGCCGGGTGGCTGCGGCGCGGTGGTCGGGGCCGCACCGCAGCACGCCGCGGTCAGGAACGGAGGGAGCCACGCCCGCGCTGGAAGTCGGTGACGGCGTCCAGCCCGGCGTGGAGTTCCTGACGCAGCAAGGCGAGCTGCTGGGTGGAGACGTCTTCCCCCAGCAGCTCGCCCAGGCGGCCCTTTTCCAGCTCCGCCAGCGCTTCCCACGGCGTCGGCGCGAGCTCGCCGACGACCGTGCCCGGGTCCGGGGGCGTCAGGCCGTCGGCCACGCCGGCGTTACCGGCCGCCACCAGGGCGGCCACGACGAGGTGCGGCTGGGCATCGGCGCCGGCGAAGCGGAACTCCAGCCGCGGCGACGCGGAGGTGCCGCAGAGCCGGACGGCGGCGGTGCGGTCGTCCAGGCCCCAGCGCAGCACGCGCGGGGAGAACGATGCGGTGCGCAGGCGGACGTAGCTGTTCCACGTGGGCGCCCACACGGCGGTCAGCGCTCGCGCGTCGCGAAGCACGCCCGCGAGGAAGGCGCCGAGGCCGAACGGGAAGCCCGCCGGACCGTCCGGGGTCGACAGTGACAGGTGGACGTGGCACGAGTTGCCCTGCCCGGTCTCCGGAGCGGCGAGGTAGTCGGCGCTCGCGTTGTGCCGGGTCGCGACGCGGCGGGTGAGCAGCTGGAGCAGCAGGGCGTCGTCGCACGCGGTGAGCGCGTCACGATGGCGCAGCACCACTTCGTACTGTCCGGGATGGCATTCGGCGCGGGCGGATTCCACCCCCAGGACCGACGCGGCGGAGCGCAGATCGGCCAGCAGCGGGGCCAGGCGTTCGGTGCCGCCCACCGCGTAGTCCACGCCGTGGCCGGTCAGCGGCGCACCGGTGTCGTCGCGGAACACGACCTCGTGCTCGATCCCGACCGACGGCACCAGACCGAACTCCTCGAGCGCGGCCAGCTGCGTCCGCAGCACCGTGCGCGGCGCCAGGCCCGCCGGTTCACCCGAGGGCAGCTCGGCGTCGCACACCACAGCCCAGGTGCGATCGCCCAGCGGCACGGCCGTCGCGGCGTCTGCGCGCATGCGCAGGTCGCCGAAGCCGCCGAGGTACGCGCCCAGGGAACCGTTGTCCGGCAACGGCTCCCGCTCCGGGGTCCAGGCGAAAACGTAGCTGCACACGCCGTAGCCGTCGTCGAGCACCGACGCGGCGAACGGCGCCTCCAGCTCCACCGCGGCGAACCGCGCGTGCGGGTCGGGCACGAGCAGCACCAGCCGCGTGCCCTCCTCGGCCAGCACGTGCCGCAGCACGGCCGCCGCGGCCGAGCCCGCCTCCGCGCGCACGGTGAGCGAGCGCGCGCCGACGGGCCGGTCGAACGGCGTCACCACGCGCCGTCCGGATCCGGCGCGTGCAACGGGTTCGGCACCCGGCCCCAGCGGACGTCGAACTCGTCGTCGCGCTCCACCTTGTCGAAGCCCTGCCCGGCGAAGTGCTCGCGGTTGAGCGTGACGCGCTCCACGTCCGGAGCGAACAGCCGGCACGCGTCGAAGCGCTCGGCCACGTCGGGGTTCTCGTCGCGGTAGCGGCCGACGACCTCGCGCACCAGGGCCCAGAAGTCGCCGCGCGCCAGGCCGACGTCGTCGAGCAGGACCTCCGCCCAGAACCGCAGCTGGCCGGAGAACACGGAGCTGAACAGCGACTGCGCGAGCAGGTGGGCAGGCCAGCGGAGCATGTCGGCGTCGGCCTCGGGCGGGAGGTCGGCGTAACACGGCAGTTCCTCGTCCATCAGGTCCACGCCCTGGGCGAAGTCCTTGATGGCCACGCGCACGGGCCGGCTGTCGGCGTCGACGACGAGGATGAGGTTCTGGCCGTGGGGGCAGAACCCGACGCCGTAGCGCAGCAGCCACTGCAGCAGCGGCGTGAGCAGCAGGTCGAACAGCCTCGACAGCCACACTTCGGCGCCGTCGCCGGCCTGGGTGATCAGCCGCGTGAGCACGGCTTCACCCGAAGCGTCGCGGTAGGGCAACGCGGCGAACGAGATCGCGCGCTCGCCCTCGGCCAGCGTCGCGACGAGCGGCTCGCGCCAGAGCGCGCCGAGCGTCTCGTGGAAGCGGTAGGGCAGCTCTTCGAGCGCGCCGAACAGCGGGTGGCGCACGGACACGCTCGCCACTTCGCCCAGCAGCGCGAACCGGTACTTCTCCGACAGCAGCGGGTCGGCCGCGTCGACGCGGCGCAGCCATTCGGTGACCGACGGCCCGGCCAGCGTCGCCGCGGAGTTCAGGCCGCGGTAGACCAGCGTGTTGCGCACGGACACAGCGGTCTTCACGTCGTGGCGATCGGGGCGGCTGCGGTTGGCGAGCGTGCGCACCGTCTGGTGCGGCAGGTAGGCGTCGGCGCTCTCCCCCAGCTCGATCATCCGGCCGGTGGCCAGCTCGGCGGAGTACAACGTGCCGAGGATCTCGTCGGCCTGCCACGGGTGCACGGGCACCCACACGTAGTCGGCCGGGTCGCCGACGGCGGCGACACGCGTGGTGAACTCCTCACGCTGGGCGTCGTCCAGTTCTTGGCGGAGCAGCGCGGCGGCGTCGAGGTCGGCGACGGAGCGGAACTGCGCCAGGTCGCGGTGCACGGCGTACCAGCGCAGGCGGACGTCCTCGCCCGCCTCCGGCGCGTAGCGGGCGCGATCGGGCGCGGAGAACCCGACGCGGCCCTTGTTCAGCACGAGCCGCGGGTGGCCGGTGAGGTGGCCGTCAGCGAGATTGTAGTCCATTGTGGACAGTTCGACGGCGGTCGGGGCGCGGCCCAGGCGGGCGGCCTCGTTGGTGACGGTGGCGGTGAGCTCGGCGAGCACGTCGGCCAGGCGCAACCCAGTGAGGCCTAGGGTCTCCCGCGCGTCGACGACCAGGGTGCGCGGGTCGTCGGCAGGCGTTTCGGCGCCGTCGGCGAGCCGGACGGCGCTGCCCGGCAGGACCGTCCACGACTCGAACGCGCCGCGGCGGGCCTCGAAGCGGTACGAGACGTCGCCGGGGAGGTCGAGCAGCCAGGTGCGGTGGCCGTCGCGGGTCGGTTCGCCGGGCCGCGGGCGCAGCATCGCCTCGTAGGACAGCTCGCCGAGCATCTTGTGCGTCACGAGCGAGCCCGCGGCCCGCCAGGCGGCGGCGTCGGTCAAGGTCACTGCTCCTCCGTGGTCTCTGATCCTGTGTTGTTCAGGCCGAACGTGGTGAAGGCGGTGCGGTCGGGCAGGTCGTAGACGGCCTTGCCGCACACCGCGTTGAGGATCGCCGCGGCGCGCCAGGCGCCGAGGCCGAGGTCGGGCGCACCGGGGCCGTGGGTGTGGCGCTCGGCGTTCTGCACGAACACCGCGCCGGTGACGCCGCCGCCCAGCTCCAGGCGGTGGTCGGCGCCGACGACGAGGCGGCCGCGGTCGTCGCGGCGCCCGTCGAGCTCCCGCAGCAATGGTGCGGTCGGCGTTTCCGCGTAACCGGTCGCGGAGACGACGGCGTGCGTGCGGTGCGTGGCGGTGCTCCCCTGCTCGGCGTGCCGCAGGCCCAGCTCGATCCCGCCGTCGCCGGCCGTGGCCGAGACGACCTCCACGCCGGGCGTGAGCGCCGCGCCGGGCCAGCCGCCGCCGATGCTGCGGCGGTAGAGCTCGTCGTGGATCGCGGCGATGGTCTCCGTGTCGATCCCCTTGTACAGCTGCCATTGCGACGGCAGCAGCCGGTCGCGCACCGCCTCGGGCAGACCGTGGAAGTAGGCCGTGTAGTCCGGCGTGAACTGCTCCAGCCCCAGCTTCGAATACTCCATCGGCGCGAACGCGGGCGTGCGCGCGAGCCAGCGCAGTCCGTCCACAGTGGACCGCGAGCGCAGCAGGTCGAGGAACACCTCCGCGCCCGACTGTCCCGACCCGACCACGGTCACCGTCTCCGCGACCAGCAGCTCGGCGCGGTGGGTGAGGTAGTCGGCCGAGTGCAGCGCGAGCACGTCCGGCGCCGCGACGAGGTCCCGCAACGGCTCGGGCACGCTCGGCCGGGTGCCGACACCGAGCACCACCGAAGACGCCAGCACCGGCTCGGTGCCCGACACAGTCAGCTCGAACGCCTCTTCCGCCGCCACCCAGCGAAGGCCGGTGACCTCGTGGCCGAAGCGGCACGCGGTCAGGCGGGCGGCGGCCCAGCGGCCGTAGTCGTCGTACTCCGCGCGCGGCAGGTGGAAGCGCTCGGCGAAGTAGAACGGCAGCAGGCGGCCGCGTTCGCGCAGGTAGTTGAGGAACGAGTGCCGGCTGGTGGGGTCGACGAGCGACACGAGGTCGGCGAGGAACGGGACCTGCAACGTCGCGCCGTCGACCAGCAGCCCGGGGTGCCAGCGGAACTCCGGGCGCGCGTCGAAGAGCACCACGTCGAGCTGGTCGAGCGGGTCGGCCAATGCGGCGAGCGACAGGTTGAACGGCCCGATCCCCACGCCCGCGAGGTCGAAGCGCCTCACGAGGCGACCGGGCTTTGCGGTGCGGTCACGCCGCGCTCGGCCGCGGCCGTGGCGACGACCTGGTCGAGGAGGGCGACGTAGTCCTCGGCCGTGGTGTGCGGGTGCAGCAGTGTGAGCTTGAGCCACAGCTGCGAGGCGCCGTCCGGGCCGGTCGGCAGGGCGCCGCGGCCGATGACGGCCGTGCCGGCTTCCAGCAGCGTGCGGCGGACGCGGGCGACGAGGTCGTCGTCGGCGCCGCGCGGGCGGAAGACGACCGTGGACAGCTCCGGTTTGCCCCACGACTGCAGCGCCGGGTGGCGTTCCACCAGCTCGTTGACCTCGGTCGCGGTGGCGCAACAGCCTTCGACGAGGGCGCCGAGGCCTTCGGTGCCGAGCGCGCGGACGGTCACGGCCATGCGGAACGCGTCGGGGCGGCGGGAGGTGCGGATCGAGCGGCCGAGGAGGTCGGGCAGACCGGCTTCGGTGTCGTCGTCGGCGTTGAGGTACTCGGCGCGGACGGTCAGCGCGGAGAGATCTGCCGCGTTTCTCGCGGCGAAGAGGCCGGCGGCGACGGGTTGCCAGCCGAACTTGTGCATGTCGAGGGCGACGGAGTCGGCCAGTTCAAGACCGGCGACGCGGGGGGCGAGGGATTCGCTGCAGAGGAGCAAACCGCCGTAGGCCGCGTCGACGTGGAGGCGGGCGCCGGAGAGGCGGCAGATGCGGGCGATCTCCTCGAGGGGGTCGATGCGGCCGGTGTTGGTCGTCCCGGCGGTGGCGACCACTACGGCGGAGGCGCCGAGGGGGGCCAGGGCTTCTGCGAGTGCGGCGGGGATCATGCGGTCGTCTTGGCAGGGGACGACAACTGGCGCGGGGAGGCCGAGGAGCCAAGCGGCGCGGGCGACGCTGTGGTGGGAGTTCGCGCCGCAGACTGGGCGGATGGTGGTGGCCGTGGTTTCCCGGGCCAGGAGGAGGCCGAGGAGGTTGGATTCGGTGCCGCCGGAGGTGACTACCGCGTCGGCGGTGGGGGTGCCGGGGAAGCAGAGGTGGGCGATGCCGGTGAGGAATTCTGCTTCGAGTTCGCTGGCCATGGGGGCTTGGTCCCAGGAGTCCATGGACGGGTTCATCGCTGCGGCTACTACGTCTGCGGCGACGGAGACGGCCAATGGGGGGCAGTGGAGGTGGGCGGCGCAGGCCGGGTCAGAGGGGTCGGCTGTGCCGGCGGCTAGGAGGGTTGAGTAGTGGTAGAGGGCTTGTTCGGCGCCGATGCCGGTTTTGGGGAGGTGTTGGGTGCCGCCGGAGGCGGCCAGGGAGGCGGCGACGGTGGCGGGGCCGCCGGAGGGGATGGGGCCGTTGCGTTCGGTGATGCCTGTTGCCATGCCCTGGAGGGCGATGGGGAGGAGTTCGGTGAGGTGCGCTGCGCCGTCGCGACCGCCGGCCAGCCAGGTCGCTGAATCTCCACCCATGGAGCCGCCTTTCTTAGGGTAACCTTGCCTACCCTATGCAACAATACGGATACCCAGTGGTAGAGGACGGGGTGGGTCCTCTGTGTTCCTGTGTGTTCAGGATGGAGTGGTGGGTGGGGTTGTTGCGTCGGCCATTCGGGGCGTGAAGTGGTAGATGGTGGTTGAGGAGTTTCCCGACGACTCGGCGCGCGGAGCGCACCATGAGTTGCGTTGCCGGGTGGGGGTTGAGGGGTGACAAAAGCGCCCCAATGTGGCGTTCGGTGCGTTGGGTGCAACGAATGCCGCATTGGGGCGTTTGGGTGGGGCTGGGTCAGCGCTTCGGGGCCAGACCCTTGACTAGGTCGAAGGGGTCGTTGCCGGTGGGGAGGAGGGCGATGATGGGGGTGGTGAGGCCGTTGTCCACATAGGACTGGATCTGGTCGCGGCAGGAGTCGACGGAGCCGTGGATGACCAGGGAGTCGACGACGGAGTCGGGGATGACTTCGTTGGCTTTTTTGCGGTCGCCGGCGGCCCAGGCGGTGTGCATGGGGGCGAGGACGTCGCCGCGGCCCAGCCAGTCGTGGAATTTGGCGTAGACGGGGACGGTGAGGTAGCTGGAGATCATCATGCGGCCCAGGGCGCGGGCGGCGTCTTTGTCGTCGGTGGGGCAGACGAAGATGCGGGCGGCGAGTTCGACGTCGGGGCCGATGACCTTGCGTACCTGGGGGACGTCGGTGGCGGCCAGCCAGTTGGTGATGGCGCCATCCGCTTCCGCCGCGGCCAGGCGGAGCATGCCGGGGCGGAGGGCGGCGAGCATGACCGACGGGGCGGGGTCGGGGGCGCGTTCGAGGCGGAATTTGTTGACGGAGAAGGTCTCGTAGGACTCGGAGACCTTCTCGCCGGCCAGCGCGCTGCGGAGGAAGTGCAGGGTGTCGCGGGTGCGGGCGAAGGGGTCCTTGAACTCTGCGCCGTTCCAGCCTTCGACGATGACCGGGGAGGAGGCGCCGATGCCGAGGACGAAGCGGCCCGGGGCCAGTTCGGCGAGGGTCGAGGCGCTCATGGCGAGGAGGCCGGGGCCGCGCGTATACACGGGCACGATGGCGGTGCCGAGGCGTAGCTGCGGGGCCCACTGTGACGCCAGAACCAGCGGGGTGAAGGCGTCGGTGCCGGCGGTTTCGGCCGTCCACGCGTCGGTGTAGCCCAGGTCGGGCAGTTGTTCCACGAGGGCGCGGTGCTCGAGCAGCGGCACCCCCGTGAGCGGGATGGTCAGGCCCCACCGGTTCATGCGTTCTCCTTGTCGACGGTGACGGCGGCGAGCTCACGCAGGATCCAGTCGACCTGCGTGCGCATCAGGTTTTCCGCGACCTCCTCGGCCTGCGGGGTCATGTGGGTCGCCCCGGCCAACGGGAGGAAGACGTGGGGACGGCCCTTCGCCAGCAGCGCGCCGGAAAGGCGCAGGGAGTGCGCCGGGAAGACGTTGTCGTCGGCGAGGCCGTGGACGATGAGCAGGGCGCGGGACAGTTCGCCGGCGTCGGCGATCAGGGAGTTGTGCTCGTAGACCGCGGGGGCGTCCTGCGGTGTGCCCAGGTAGCGCTCGGTGTAGTGCGTGTCGTAGAGGGCCCAGTCGGTGACGGGCGCGCCGGCGACGGCGGCGTGGAAGACGTCCGGGCGGCGGAGCACGGCGAGGGCCGAAAGATAACCGCCGTACGACCAGCCGCGGATCGCGACGCGTTCGAGGTCCAGCTCCGGGTGGTCGGCCGCGGCGGCGTGCAGGGCGTCGACCTGGTCGGCGAGGGTGACGTCGGCGAGCTTGCCCGCGATCTCCCGCTCCCAGGCCGGGCCGCGGCCGGGCGAGCCACGGCCGTCGGTGACGAGCACGGCGAAACCCTGGTCGGCGAGCCACTGCGGGGTGAGGAAAGCGTTGCGGCTCTGCAGCACGCGCTGGGCGTGCGGGCCGCCGTACGGGTCGAGGAGCACAGGCAGCTTGCCCTCACTGGGTTCGTAGCCGCGCGGGAGCACCAGGGCGGCGCGCAGGCCGCGCTCCCCCAGCGTGAGCCAGCTGAGGTTCGGTTCGATCTCGGGGTCCACAGTGGACGACGAGATGCGACCGACCTCGGTGCCGTCGCGCAGGACGGTGACTACCGGGCCACTGTGAGCGAGGCTCCACTCCGTGAGCACGGTCAGTTCCGCGCTGCCGGAGCCTCCGTGCACGCCGTCCTGAGTGGACAGTCGCTGAACGCCGCCGGAGCCGGTGCGGTAGACGTGGATCTGCGTGGAGTCGGCCTCCGACGCGGTGAAGAGCACCTGCTCGCCCGCGTGCAGCACCGCGCGCAGCTGCGTCCCCGGCGGAGTGACGGGGTTCCCCGCCACCACGAGCCGGTGGTCGCCGTCGGCCGCACTCGCGATGACGAGCCGACCGTCGGAAGTCCACGCCGGCACACCCTGGACGATGTCGACCCAGTGCTCGTCGGTCTCGGTGTGCAGCTCGGACACGGAGCCGTCGGCCGGGTCGAGCGCCAGCACGGTGAGGCGCTTCTGGTCGCGCGGCTGCACCGCGAGCAGCGGCGCGCCGCCGGCCGACCAGTGCACCGTGACCAGGTACTCCCAGTCGCCGCGCTCGACGTCGACGCGGCTGCCGTCCAGGCCGAGCACCGCGAGGGACACCACGGCGTTGGGCGAGCCCGCCGACGGGTAGGCCACGACGTTGGCCGGGTGGTCCGGGTTCGAGGGGTCGCCGATGGTCCAACGCGGCACGGGGCCGCGGTCGGAGCGCTCGGCGATGAGGCTCTGCCCGTCCGGCGCCCACCAGTAGCCGCGCGTGCGGTCCATTTCCTCGGCGGCGATGAACTCAGCGAGGCCCCACGTGATGTCGTCGCCGTCTTCCCCGGCGAGCGCGCGGTCAGTGCCCGTGGCCAGCTCGATCACGCGCAGGCGGCGGTCGCGGACATAAGCGACGTGCGTGCCCGTCGAGTTGGGCCGCGGATCGACGACCGAGCCGTCGACGAGCACCGCCGTGGCGCCGGTGGCCAGGTCGAGTGTGTAGAGCTTGCCGGACAACGTGAAGGTGACGACGGTGAACGCATCGTCCACGCCGTAGGCGACCACGCCGCCGCCGGTCTCCCGCGCGCGCTCGCGCCGCGCCCGCTCCTCCGGCGGCAGGTCCTCCTCGCCGGGCAGCAGCTCCGCGGCGTCGACGAGCTTGGACTCCGCACCGCTCGCGAGATCGAGCGTCCACAGGCTGTGCCGCGGGTCCGTGCCCGTCTCGCTGCGCAGGAACAGCACGCGCGAGCCGTCCGGGGCCACGCGGAACTGCTTGGGGGCGCCGAGGGTGAAGCGCTGCGTGCGGGCCTGGCGGCGAAGGAACGGAACGTCGTCGAGAGCAGAGTCGGTCACGCCCGCACTCTTCCAGACGATCAGGCCGGCACGCCATCACCCTTCAGCATCGCCAGCTGCTCGGCGACGTCGAAGTGCGGCTCCGGGAACTGCGGCGCCATCTCCGTCATCGTCTCGATCAGCAGCTCGGCGACAGCCCAGTTGCGGTACCACTTGCGGTCGGCCGGCACGACGTACCACGGCGCGTGCTCGGTGGACGTGCGCGCGAGCAGGTCGGCGTATGCCTGCGCGTAGGCGTCCCAGCGGCCGCGGGCCTCGACGTCGGACGGCGCGAACTTCCAGATCTTCTCCGGCCGTTCCAGCCGCGAGACGAGCCGGCGCAGCTGTTCCTCGGGCGAGATGTGCAGGAACGCCTTGACGATCGTGGTGCCACCCGCCACGACCTCTTTCTCGAACGCGTTGATCTGCGAGATCCGGCTGCGCCGCTCGGCCGCGGTCAGCAGACCGGACACGCGGGGCACGAGCACGTCCTCGTAGTGCGACCGGTCGAACACGCCGATCTGGCCCGACGCCGGCAGCTCCCTGCGGATGCGCCACAGGAAATCGTGGCGGCGTTCGGCGGGGGTGGGCACCTTGAAGCCCTTGTAGCGCACGCCCATCGGGTTCACCAGGCCCAGCACGTGCCGGACGGTGCCGCCCTTCCCGGAGGTGTCCATGCCCTGCAGCACGAGCAACACGCTGCGGCCGCCGCCGCTCGTGCCCTCGGCGTACAGCGCCTCCTGCAGGGTGTCGAGCCGCTCGCCGGCGGTGGTGAGTTTCTTCTCGCCCTTGCCCTTCTTGCCCGGCCCGACGGGTGAGGACCCCGGATCCGGCAGCTCCGCCATGGCACGGAGCGCGTCGCGGACCCGGGTCCCGTTGTCCTTCTTCGCCATCCGGCGACGATAACCTCAGGAAGCGGCCTTCGCGGCGAAGAGTTTCAGCAGTCCGTTCCAGCCGCCCTCGGTGTTCACACCGTCGCGGACCTTCTCGGCAGTGGCGCCGTGCCGCTCGAACGCGCGGTGTTCGACCTCGACTCGCGTGGTCCCGGGCCCCTCCTCGGTGAAAACAACCTCGATCTCGCTCGCGCGTGTCGGGTCCGGATCGATCTTCCAGTCCCCGTCGATCTGCCACGACAGAACTACTCGGCCGGGTGGCTCCCAAGCGAGCACGTGGCCCCACACGCACTCGGACCCGTCGGTGAGCCGCTCGTACCAGCGCCCGCCTTCCCCTGCTTCTAGGACCACCTCGACGAGCTCGGACTCGCCCAGGTGGTGTTCGCGGGGCCACCAGCTGTCGAAACCCTCGGTGTAGACCTTGAACGCGTGCTCGCGCGAGCAGGCGACGGTGATCGTCTTGCGGATCGGTTCGAGTGTCATGGCTCTTCGCTTCCTCGGTCGGGGGCGGTGGCTTCGGCTTGCTTCGCGAACGAACTCAGCGCGTCCGACCACATCTCGTCGAGGTAGGCGCGCAGCGCGGCGATCCCTTCGGGGCGTAGCCGGTACAGCCGTTTCGTCCCGGCCGCCTGGTCGACGACCAGGCCCGCCTCCTTGAGCACCTTCAGGTGCTGCGAGACCGCCGGACGGCTGATCGGCAACGTCGCGGCCAGCTCCCCCACCGCGCGCGGCCCGTCGCGAAGCGCTTCGAAGATCGCGCGCCGCGACGGGTCGGCGAGGGCGGAGAGCTGGTTGCTTCCGTAAGTCGCCACGAACGGTAAGTTACAGCTTACCAACGACGGCCGTCAACGCCACGCATCGATTCGCCGGTCGAACCGCCTGACTACGCAACGAACACCGGGTGAAAGCAACGTTTCCCGGCTGAAGTCCCCGCCCGTTGGATCTAGCCTGAACGCATGACGACGCTCGCCGGTCGGGAGACCGCCATCCCTGCCTCCGCCGACGGCTTCATCGAGCTCGACGAGCGGTGGAGCACGCACAACTACCACCCGCTGCCCGTCGTGATCGCCGAAGCCGAGGGCGCGACGGTTACCGACGTCGAGGGCAAGAGCTACCTCGACTTCCTGTCCGGATACTCGGCCCTGAACTTCGGCCACCGCCACCCCGCCCTGATCGCCGCGGCCGTGGAGCAGCTGGGCCGGGTCACGCTGACCTCGCGCGCGTTCCACCACGACCAGCTCGGGTTGTTCTGCCGCGAGCTCGCCGAGCTGACGGGCACCGAGATGGTGCTGCCGATGAACTCCGGCGCCGAGGCCGTGGAGTCGGCGGTGAAGGTGGCGCGCAAGTGGGCGCACCAGGTCAAGGGCGTGCCCGACGGCACGGCCGAGATCGTGGTCGCCGGCTCGAACTTCCACGGCCGCACCACCACGATCGTCTCGTTCTCCACCGACGAGACCGCGCGTGCCGGCTTCGGCCCGTTCACGCCGGGCTTCGTCACGGTCCCCTACGGCGACGCGGCCGCCCTGCGCGCCGCCATCACTCCCCGCACGGCCGCGGTCCTGCTGGAACCGGTGCAAGGCGAGGCCGGCGTGATCGTGCCGCCGGCCGGCTACTTCGCCGACGTGCGCCGCGCCTGCGACGAGAACGGCGTGCTGCTCATCGCCGACGAGATCCAGTCGGGCCTCGCCCGGACGGGCACCGTGCTGGCCCTGGACCAGGAGGGCGTGCGCGCCGACGTCTACACCCTCGGCAAGGCCCTCGGCGGCGGCATCCTGCCCGTGTCCGCCGTGGTCGGCAGCCGCGACGTGCTGGGTGTGCTGAAGCCGGGCGAGCACGGCTCGACGTTCGGCGGGAACCCGGTGGCCTGTGCCGTCGGCCGCGCCGTGGTGCGGCTCTTGCAGACCGGGGAGTACCAGCGGCGTTCCATCGAACTGGGCGCGCACCTGCATGAACGCCTGTCGGCCTTGGTCGGCCACGGCCTGTCGACGGTTCGCGGCCGCGGTCTGTGGGCGGGGGTGGACATCGCTCCGGGCGGCCCTGCGGGCCGGGCTGCTTCCGAAGCGCTCGCCGGGCTGGGCGTGCTGTGCAAGGAGACGCACGACCACACGCTGCGCATCGCTCCCCCGCTGGTGATCAGCCGCGAGGAGCTCGACCGTGGCATCGACGCGATCGCCCAGGTGGTGCGCGGCTAGTCCGTTCGCGGGAGCGTTTCGCCCGGTTCGCTCGTTGAGTCCGGTATGGGACGAGGGGACTGGGTGGAACGCCCGCTGGTCGGCACGGACGACGTCGACCCGGCGCAGTTGTACGCCCGCGGCAAGCAGCTGCGGGCGCGGGCGCCGGTCGAGGCGCACGACCACGCGGCGGCGGGTGCGGGCCGGCCGGGCGTGCAGGAGTACTTCGCGGCGAGCAACGCGGGGCGGCTGCCCGAGCTGGTGGAGCTGCGGCGCGAGCGGATGGCGGCGTCGCCGTTCACGTTCTTTCGCGGGGCGGCCGGATTGATGGCGGCGGACCTCGCGGGGTCGCCGTCGTCGGGGCTGACGGCGCAGCTGTGCGGTGACGCGCACGCGGCCAATTTCGGGCTGTACGGCACGCCCGAGGGCCGGATCGTGATGGACGTCAACGACTTCGACGAAACCGCGCCCGGGCCGTGGGAGTGGGACCTCAAACGGCTGTCGGCCAGCCTCGTGCTCGCCGGGCGCGAGGGCGGGATCGGCGAGGCGGCTTGCCGCGATGCCGCGGAGGACGCGGTGAAGTCCTACCGCCGCACGATCCGCGCGCTGGCGCAGCTGCCGTTCCTGCAATCGTGGAACGCGCTGCCCGACGCGTCGGCCGTGTCGCGAGCGCGGGCCGACGAGCTGATCGACGACTTCGCCGAAGCCGAGGAAAAGGCGCGCCGCAACACCAGCGCCAAGGTGGTGGCCAAGTGGACCCGCCACGTCGACGACCACGAGACCGGCCTGGCGCGCCACCGGTTCGTCGAGGACCCGCCGGTGCTCACCCACGTCGACGACACGACGGCCGCCGCGGTCGTCGCCGGGCTGGCGTCCTATGTGGACACCCTGCGCGAGTCGCGGCGCACGCTCGTGTCTCGCTACCGCGTGGCCGACGTCGCGTTCCGCGTGGTCGGCACGGGCAGCGTCGGGCTGCGCAGCTACGTCGTGCTGCTGCACGGCAACGAGGACGAAGACCTGGTGCTGCAAGTGAAACAGGCGCAGCCCTCGGCGCTGGCGCCCTACCTCGGCCTCTCCCCCGCCGACCACGAAGGCCGCCGCATCGTCGACGGCGCCCGCCTCGTCCAGGCCGAGACCGACATCCTCCTGGGCTGGACGACGATCGACGGCATCCCCTTCGTGGTCCGCCAGTTCCGCAACCTCAAGGGCGCCATCGACCCGGCCGCCCTGCGCGAGAACCACCTCGACGACTACGGCCGCCTCGCCGGCGCCCTGCTCGCCCGCGCCCACACGCGCTCGCTGCACCCCCAGCTGCTCGCCGGGTATTTCGCCGACGACGAAGACCTGGACGAGGCGATCGGGGCGTACGCGCTGCGTTACGCCGATCAGACGGAGGCTGACCACGCGGAGTTCACCGGCTGAAGCGGAACCGGCCGATGCCGGAGAACGAACTCCCCGAGCCGCGTACGTGCTCCAGAGCCGCGCGAACAACAGCGGCTACCTGAAAACCCGCGTGCCGGATGTGGCGGTAGCTCAGCCGAGGTTGTTGATGCCGAGGGAGAAGTCGAAGTTCCCCACGCCGTAGCGGGCCAAGCCCATCGTCAACACGCCCGCTCCCTCTACCCAGTGGGCCATGCTCAGGTCGCCGGTGTCCCGCGGGCGCAGTCCGAGGCTCTCGATGAACGTTGACACGCTCGCCTTGGCCTGCGCATCGTCGCCGGCCATGAACACGTCCACGGCGCCGCCTTGGGCCAGGACGTGGCGGAAAAGGGTGTTGAACGCCTTCACGACATGGGCGCTCGCGGGCGCGGCCTCGGCCACGCTTTGGGCGATGGAGGTGTTGTGGGGGATGGCCAGCCCGGTGCCGGTGGCGTTGAAGGGGTTGGTGATGTCGACGATGATCTTGCCGGCCAGCCCGTCCCGGAACTCGTGGACGACAGGCACGGCGCTGTCGGACAGCACCGCGAGGATGACGATGTCGCCGGCCGGGGCGGCACCGAATGTCCCGGCCGTGGCGCCGCCGCCGAGCGTCTTGGCCAGGGCCGTGGATTTGGCCGCGTCGCGGCCGATCACCTCGACGGTGTTGCCGCCCGCCACCGCGAGTGTGCCGATGGTACGGGCCATGTTTCCCGTACCGATGAGGGTGATGCTGCTCATGAGGTGTGCTCTCTTCTGCGTGGGTCAGATGTCTGTGTGGGTCAGATGGCGGTGGCGCCGCCGTCGGTCACGAGTTCCAGGCCGTTGACGTAGCTGGAGTCGTCGGAGGCGAGGAACAGGGCGACGGTGGCGATTTCTTCGGGGCGGCCCATCTCTCCGCGGGGGATGAGGGACTCGAATGCGGCCTTGGTGGCCTCGTCGAACAGTTCTTCCTGTTTGGCGGTGGCGACCTGGCCGGGGGTCAGGACGTTGACCCGAATATTGCGGTCGCGCAGTTCGTTGAGCCAGACGCGGGCCCAGGCCTGCTGGACGGCTTTGCTTCCCGCGTAAAGGCTCCAGCCGGGGAAGGCGCCGAGTGAGGCGTTGGATCCGGTCATGAAGATCGACCCGTTGTCGTTGATCAGTGGCAGTGCCTTTTGGACGGTGAACAGGGTGCCGCGCGCGTTGAGCCAGAAGGCGCGGTGGAACTGTTCCTCGGTGATCTCACCGAGGACGGCGGGTTCGCCCGTCCCCGCGCTGGCCCACACCACGTCGATCGAGCCCTTTTCCCGCTTGACGGTGTCGTACAAGCGGTCCAGGTCGTCCAGGTCCGCTGCGTCGCCCTGCACGGCGGTGACGTTGCGGCCGATCAGCTTGACGGCGTCGTCCAATGCTTCCTGCCGCCGAGCCTGGATGAAGACGTGAGCTCCTTGCTCGACGAAGAGCTTGGCGCCGGCCAGTGCCATGCCGGTGGATCCGCCGGTGATCACCGCTACCTTGCCATCGAGCTTTCCCACAACAACTCCATTTCACTTGCCCTGCTGATGTTATGTACACCGATCTGCGTACTTAACGTAGCGAACCGACGCGCAGGGTGCAAGCTATGCACACCGATCGGTACCCGGGTGGGCTACGCTGGGCGTGTGACAGACTTGGAGAAGGGGCCGCGAGGCCTGCGCCGCGGCAGGGGCGCACGAGAGCGCATCCTCAGCGCGTCACAACAACTGTTCCGCGATCAGGGCATCAACTGCACCGGCATGGACCAGCTCAGCGCGGTGGCTGAGGTATCCAAACGCACGCTCTACCAGCACTTCGCCGGCAAGGACGAGCTGATCGCCGAATGCCTGCACCGATTTGATCCCGACATCCTGCCCGAAGTGTTCGACCGCACCGATCTCACGCCTCGCGAACGACTCCTTGCCGTGTTCGACGTGCACGCGCCCCTGTGCCCATTCATCCAGGCGGCCGTCGAAATCCCCGACCCGGGCCACCCGGCACGCGTGTACGCCGGCGACTACAAGAAAGCCTTTGCCGCTCGGCTCACCGAAACCGCCCGCGAGGCCGGCGCCACCAACCCCGAACAACTCGGCGAGCAACTGGCGCTGCTCCTGGACGGCGCCGCGGCCCGCACCCGAGTCCTCAACACCGACGTGTTCACCACAGCCGCCGCCATCGCTGCCGTCCTCATCGACAACGCCATCCCCGCAGCAGCCCGGGGATGAATGCAGAAGTCCAAGTTGCCCGCTCTAGGCGACCAGCGAAGCCACATCCTCCGCACAGCCCCACGCCAGCGTGATCCCCGCGCCTCCGTGGCCGTAGCAGTGGACGACGTCGCCGACACGCTCCAGCCGCACGCTCGGCCGCCCCGGCCGCAGCCCCACGCGCGTGCCGAGCACGGCGGCGTCGGCCAACCGCGGTTCCAGCTCCCGGGACCGGCGCACGATCGCGGCCGCCACGGCGGAGTCCGGCTCGAGGTCGCTGCGGCCGATCTCCTCGGTGCCACCGCACACGACGTGGCGGCCGTGCGGGATCACGTACGTCAGGTCGCCGTCGGCCTCTTCGACCGACCACGACGTAAGCCCCGGGTCGGCGAGGTGCACGACCTGGCCACGCACCGGGACGAGCGTGTCGTCGCCCGCGAGGGTGCCGCCGGCGAGGCCGGTGGCGTTCACGACCACGTCGGCGTCGAGGTCGGCCAGCGAGGTGACCGTGCGGTACTCGGTGCGCACGCCCAGCGCGGCAACCTGCTCGGCCAGCCACGTCAGGTACACCGGCGTGTCCACGAGCGCTGTGGTGAAGGCGAGCACCGAGCCCTCGCGCGACACGTCGGTCATCGCGGTGAGCCAGCGCGGGTCGGGCACGTCTTCCGGGACGCGGATCCAGCCCGGCAGGAAACGGATCCCGGGCGCGGCGAGCAGCGAGCGGTACACGCCGACAGTGGTCTCGGTCCAGCGCACCACGCGCTCGTCCGGCCGCACCACCGGCGGGTAGATCAGCCCGCCCGCCACGGCCGACGTCGTCTCCGCCGGTTTGCCCGCCGTCACGACCGTCACGCTGTGGCCCGCCTCGGCCAGCCGGTACGCGCAGCTCAGCCCGACGACTCCGCCGCCGGTCACGGTGATCCGCATGCCGCTCCCTCCGCTCGTGCTCCCGCCCGTGATCGTGGCCGAAGCCGGGCCACCGGCGCCACCCGCCATCCGCGTAGGCTCGCTCCGGGGAGGGGAGGACCGTGAGCCGCATTCTGGCGCTCGTCGCCGTGCTCTGCGCGCTGGTGACCGTCGCACTGGGACTCGTCTACGCGGGCGGGCACTCCCCCGGCGCACTCGACGCGGGCGCCGCGCAAGCGATCGCCGGCCTGAGCCACACCACGCTGAACGTGCTCGTGCTGCCGACCGAGCCGTACGTGCTGATCCCGGCCATCGTGGTCATCGCCGGCACCTGCCTCTACCTGCGTCGCCGCACGGACGCGCTGCTGGCCGTCGCGGGCCCGGCGCTCGCCCTCGCGCTCAACACCTGGGTCCTCAAGCCGCTGTTCGACCGCTGGAAGAACGACATCCTCGTCTACCCCAGCGGCCACACGGTGAGCCTGGTGACCGTGCTCGTGGTGCTGGTCCTGGTGGCAAAGCCGAAGGTGGTCACCGTCGTGCTCAGCGTGGTTCTCCTGTGCTGCGCGGCGATCGGCATGATCGGCCTCGGCTACCACTACCTCACCGACATCGTCGGCGGCACGTTCTTCGCCACCGCCGTGGTGACCGGGCTGCGCGCCGTCACACCGCGTCGCGTGCCAGCGCCGTCAGCCGGCTGACCGCCCGCAGGTACTTCTTGCGGTAGCCGCCGTTCACCATCTCCTCGGTGAACAGCTCCGGCAGCGGCACACCCGACACCACGACGGGGATCGCGCGGTCGTAGAGCCGGTCGGCGAACGCCACGAGCCGCAGCCCCACGTTCTGGTCCGGCGCCGGCGTCACGTGCTTGAGGTGCACGCGCCGCACTCCGTCGAGCAGCTTTCCGTAGCGCGACGGGTGCAGCTTCGCGAGGTGCGCCACGAGCGCATCGAACTCGTCCACAGTGGACCCCTCGTGTGCGGCGGCCGACGCGTCGAGCTCCTCGTCGCTCACCGGCGGGGGCGCGTCGGGCAGACCGCGGTGGCGGTAGTCCGGCCCGTCCACGCGAACCACTTCGAAGCGGCGGGAGAGCGCCTGGATCTCACGCAGGAAGTCCTCGGCGGCGAAGCGGCCCTCGCCGAGCTTGTCGGGCAACGTGTTGGACGTCGCGGCGATGTACACGCCCGCGTCGGTGAGCTCCTGGAGCAGCCGGCTCACGAGCGTGGTGTCGCCGGGGTCGTCGAGCTCGAACTCGTCGATCGCCAGCAGCCGGTGCTCCGACAGCCGCCGCACGGCCTCGGCGAACCCGAGCGCCCCGACGAGGTGCGTGAGCTCCACGAAGGTGCCGTACGCCTTGGGCGAAGGCGCGTCGTGCCACGCCGACGCGAGCAGGTGGGTCTTGCCCACGCCGAACCCGCCGTCGAGGTAGAGGCCCATCGGCCCGGCCGGGGCGGCCTCGCCGCCGCCGAAGAAGGAACGCAGCCGCGACTTCTTCGCCGGCCGGTCCGCGATGCGCCCGGCGAACGCCGAACACGACTTCACGGCGGCGGCCTGGCTCGGCTCGTCGGGGTTCGGGAGGTACGTGGAGAACCGCGCCTCGCCGAACCGCGGCGGCGGCACCAGCGAGGAGATCAGCTCGTCGGCCCCGAGCTCGGGAAACCGGTCCGTCAGGGCAGCTGCGGGCATGGCTGCAGAGCCTAGCCAGGCCCCGCGCGCGGGCGGTCCGGGTGTCCGCACCCGGGTATCCCCCGGTCGGGGCCGGGTCGGGGCCCGTGCTGGGATAGCGGGCGTGCGGAGCGTGTGGCCACCATCACCGGGCGGGACCGGGCCTTTGTCCGACGAGGATCTGGAGCGCGTCTACGGCTACCCCGAAGACCTGACCGACCCGTTCGTGCAGGTCAACTTCGTGGCGTCGGCCGACGGCGCGGTGGCCGTGGACGAGCTGTCGAAGGGCCTTTCGCACCCGGCCGACCGCCGTGTGTTCCTGCTCGCGCGCGACCTCGCCGACGTGATCCTCGTCGGCGGCGGCACCGCGCGCGCCGAGAACTACCGCGGCGCCCGGACCAACGCGGTGCGCTCGGCCCGGCGCGCGCGGCTGGGTCTGGCGCCGGTGCCGCCCATCGCCGTCGTCACGCGGACGGGTTCGCTCGACCCGGCGGGCCCGCTGTTCACCGACACGCGCGTGCCGCCGTTGGTCGTCACCACTTCGCGCGCCGACACCGCGGCGGTGCGGGAGGCCGGAGCCGACGTGCTCGTGGCCGGTGACGAAGACGTGGATCTGCCGAGAGCGCTGGCGATGCTGGCCGAACGCGGCCTGCGGCGCGTGGACTGCGAAGGCGGGCCTGGGTTGTTCGCGGCGATGATCGCGGCCGACCTCGTCGACCAGCTTTGCCTCACCGTCGCCCCGCTGCTCGTCGGCGGCGACGCGAGCCGCATCGCGGCGGGACCGGTCGCGCGGCCGCCGCGCCGGATGGAGCTCGCGTCGATCCTCGTGGACGACGGCTTCACGCTGCTGCGCTACCGGCGGGGTCGCCGCTGATGGCCGACAGCGAGGCGCTCGTCGCGGCCGCGGCGGCGGGTGACCACGCCGCGTTCGACACGCTGGTGCGCCGGCACACGCCGATGATGTACCGCGTCGCGCTGCGCATCACCGGCAGCCCGGCCGAGGCCGAGGACGTGGTGCAGGAGGCGTGGCTGGCCGCGTGGCGGTCGCTCGCGACGTTCCGCCACGAGTCGGCGGTGTCCACGTGGCTCTACCGCGTGGTCACCAACGGCGCCCTCGACCTGCTGCGCCGCCACCGCCCCACCGTGTCGATCGAAAGCGTGTCGATCGCCGAGGCACCGGACCTCGTCGCCGACGGCACGCCCGAACGCCAGGTCGTGCACGCCGAGCAGGTGGACGCCGTGCTGCGGGCGATCGCCCGGCTCGACGTGGCGCAGCGCGTACCGCTCGTGCTGCGCGAACTCGAGGGGCTCAGCTATGAAGAAGTGGCCGAAGTACTCGAAGTCGGCGTCCCGGCCTTGCGCTCGCGCCTGCACCGGGCCAGGGTGGCGCTGCTCGGCCAGCTGAGGGAGCGGTGATGACGGACGAGGGCGCCGGCGGCCCGGAGGACACCGAACGGGATCCTCGCTGGGACCTCGTGCGTGCCGCCGCCCGCCGTCACGTCGCGACGCCGCCCGGCTTGGTCGGCCGCGTGCTCCGCTCGCTGACCGTCGTCCGCCAGGGCCCGCCGCTCCAGCTGCCGTGCGACGACGGCGTGCTGACCGTTTCGGAAGCCGCGCTGGTCCGCCTGGCCCGCACCGTGGCCACCGATCAAGCCGAAGACGTCGACGGCGTCACGGTTTCCGCCGTCGCCCTGGCCGACGGCGAGCTGCAGATCCTGGCCACGATCCGGTTCGGCGTGGTCGCCGACGAAGCCGCGCGCGTGCTGCAGCACTGCCTGACCGCGGAGCTCACCCGGCTGCTGCGGGCGCGGCCGCCGCGGGTCAACGTCCACGTCGTCGACGTGCGTCCCGGCTGAGGAACCAGCGCTCACCGGCCAAGCGGAGCAACCCCGCGCGGTCGACTTTCGGCCCTCCACCTGGCGGAGCTACCCTCGGTGCCGCGTCAGTCACTGTGTCCAGTCTGTCTCGCCATCAGGAGGATCGCGTGGTGCTCGAAGCGGAAAACACCCCCGTGGGAGTGGACCCGACCCGAGCGTTCGTGGCGCGTGTGTACGACTACCTGCTGGGTGGCAAGGACAACTTCGACGTCGACCGTCACGAGGCCGAGCGGATCATCGCCGCGATGCCCGAGGTGCCCGACGTCGCCTGGGAGAACCGCAACTTCCTGACCCGCGTGTGCCGCTTCCTCGCGAACAACACCGAGGTGCGCCAGTTCCTCGACTGCGGCTCGGGCCTGCCGACCGCCGAGAACGTGCACCAGGTGGTGCAGCGGATCCACCCCGAGGCGACGGTCGTCTACGTCGACTACGACCCGGTCGTGGCCGCCCACGGGCGCGCACTGCTGGAGGAGAACAACAACACGAAGTTCGTGCAGGCCGACATCTTCGAGCCCGAAAGCATCCTCGACAACCCCGAGGTGCTCGGCGCGCTCGACTGGTCGCAGCCGATCGCGCTGCTGTTCGTGGCCGCGCTGCACCACTACAAGGGCGAGCGGGGCCGCCCGGCCGAGGTGACCAAGCAGTTCATCGACCGTCTGCCGCCGGGCTCGTTCGTGGTGATCAGCCACGTGCTCGACCCGGACGACGGCTCCGAGTACGACTCGACGCTCCAGGCGACCCTCGAGGTCATCCGCCGGGGCTCCATGCGGGACATCACCGCGCGCACCAAGACCGAGATCCGCGAGCTGTTCCACGAGCTGGAGATCATCCCGTCCAGCGCCGCCGGCGACGCCGACATCGTGCCCGTGGCCGAGTGGTGGCCCGACGGCCCGCGGTACACGAAGCCGACGATCGCGCAGCAGATCATCGCGGGTGGCGTGGCACGCAAGCTCTGAATCTCCGAATCGCTGTTCCGAGGCCACATCCCCTGGCGGCCACGGTCTTTTCCTCGCCCCGAACCGACCAGTCACCGGGCCGAACTCACCCGTTCGAGTGACCCGCCGTGAGCTTTTCCCCGGTTCGGACATCGTAGGAGTGGGCACGCTTCCGGCGCCGACACCAGCGGCGCCGTCCCCCACCGACAGCGAGGAGCGAACTCCATGGTGCAGCCGAGCCCCCGCCGGACCGATGTTCCGGGAACCGCGATCACCACACCGCTCAACGAGGAGGGGTCCGCGGGCCGGACCACGATCTCGTCGCTGGTGGTGCAGAAGGTCGCCGGGCTGGCGGCACGCGAGATCGCCGGCGTCCACGCGCTGGGCGGCGGGGTGTCGCGCGCGTTCGGCGCGCTGAAGGAGCGGATCCCCGGCTCCGGCACGACGTCCACCGCGGGCGTCGCCGTCGAGGTGGGCGAGAAGCAGACGGCGATCGACCTCGACCTGGTCGTGGAGTACGGCGCGCGGATCGTCGAGGTGTCACGAGCCGTGCGGCGCAACGTGATCGAGGCCGTGGAGCAGATCACCGCGCTCGAGGTGATCGAGGTGAACATCGCGGTCAACGACGTCCACCTGCCCGACGAGGACGACGAACCCGAGTCCTCCCGCGTGGAATAGCGCCGCGCGACTCTCCGACCACCAAGCACCAGGAGGAAACGTTGAACGCAACGCAGACCGGGATCCTCGCCGGGCTGATTCTCGGCCTCGCCGCAACCCAGGGGTTCACCGCCTTCCTGGTCACGTTCGCCGTGGGGGTCGTGGGGCTGGTCATCGGCCGAGTCGTCGACGGCGAGCTCGACCTCGGCGACCTCTTCGGCCGGGGCCGCGACAAGTGACCGGGCAGCCGCTCCCGGTCGACCTGCCGCGCGGCGACCTGGCCGAACCCGAGGAGCGCGGCAGCCTCAGCATCGCCCACGCCGTGGTGCGCAAGGTCGCGCAGCACGCCGCGGACCTCGTGCCCGGCACGGTGCAGACCGAACGCCGCGTCGCCGGCCTCACCCGGGGCCGATCCGGCGCGAGCGCGAAGATCGGCGGCGAGGACAACGACGTGGACCTGGCGCTGGAGCTCGCGTTGCGGTACCCGGCGCCGGTCCAGACCGTGACGGGTGACGTGCGCGCGAAGGTGACCGAGGAGGTCGAGCGGATCACGGCGTACCACGTGCGCTCGATCAACGTGACGGTTTCCGCGCTGCTGCCCGACGTCCGGCCGCGGGTGCGCTGATGCGGTTCCTCGTGCGGTTCCTGTCCACTGTGCTCGGTCTGGCTGTCGCGGTCGGCGGGGCCCTGCTGGCGATCGAGGTCGGGTGGCGCTGGTGGCAGCCGGGCCGCGCGCCGCTGATCGTGCCGTGGGAACGCTGGCGCGAAGACCTCGCCGCGCTGTCGTGGACCGCCACGTCCGTGCGGATCACGGCGGTGGTCGTGCTCGTGGCCGGGCTGCTGTTCGTGCTGTTCGCCCTCACCGCGGGCAGCCGGGCCGTGCGGATGGCCGACCCGGCCGAAGGGATCTGCGTGAGCACGTCGCCGCGAGCACTCGCGCGCCTGGTCGGGCTCGCCGTGCGCGCGCAGGCCAACGTCACCGGCGCGAGCGTGACGGCGAGCGCCCGCAAGGTGCGCGTGCGCGCGACCAGCCGGCTGGAGAACGAGGAACAGCTGCGGCCGCGGCTGCTGGAGACCGTCGCGACGGTGCTGGACGACGTCCCGCTCGAGCGCCGGCCGAAGGTGTCCGTGGTCGTCGACTCACCGAAGGACCGCCGATGACCCGCTCCACCGCAAGCCGTACATCGGCCCGTGCGCTGGCCCGTTCACACAGCGCCGAGCGCACGCTGACGTTCCTGCTTGGCCTGCTCGCGGTCCTCGCGGGCGCGGCCGCGCTCGTGGTCGGACAGGGCTGGCTCGGCGAGTTCCGCGCGCAGCGGCCGCTGCTCGACCCGATGGCCGTGAGCTGGCTGGCCGGGCACCAGCTGTCCGCGCGGATCGGCGCCGTCGTGCTCGGCGTGCTGCTGTTCGGGCTGGGGCTGTGGTGGTTCTTCCGCTCGCTGCGCCCCGAACGCCGTCCCGACCTGGCGCTCGACGAGACGCCGGGCGCCGAGCTCACCGTGACTGCCGGCGCGCTCGCCGGCGCGGTGCAGACCGACGCCGAGGCCATCGCCGGCGTCACCCGGGCGAGGGCGCGCGCGGTCGGCACGTCCGCCGAGCCGGCGTTGCGCGTGACGCTGTGGCTGAGCGAAGGCACCGACGTCCGGCGCATCTGGACCGACCTCGACACGTACGTGCTCACCCGCGCCCGCGAGGCGCTCGGGCTCGACTCGCTGCCCACGGCCGTGCGGCTCGAACTCGACACGACGGGCCCGGCACGCGTGCGCTGACCGCGCGTTTCGCACAGAATGCCCGCATGGCCCTCCCCGTGCAGGCTCCGATCAAGCCCATGCTCGCCAAGCCGGCGAAGGCGATCCCCGACACCGGCGGACTGCTGTTCGAGCCCAAGTGGGACGGGTTCCGCTGCCTGGTCTTCCGCGACGGCGACGAGCTCACGCTGCAGTCGCGCGCCGAAAAGCCGCTCAACCGCTACTTCCCGGAGGTCGTGGAACGGCTGCTGGCGACGCTGCCCGAGCAGGTCGTGCTCGACGGCGAGCTGGTCGTGGGCCGCGGCGGCAAGCTCGACTTCGACGCGCTGACCGAGCGCATCCACCCGGCCGACTCCCGCGTGCAGCTGCTGGCGAAGGAGACGCCCGCGGAGTTCGTGGCGTTCGACGTGCTCGCGCTGGGCTCGGAGTCCTTCATGGACGAACCGACGTCGGCGCGGCGCGCGCGACTGGAGGGCATCGCGGGTGAAGGCGTGCACCTCACGCCGGCCACGACCGACCCGGACACCGCGCGGCACTGGTTCGAGCTGTTCGAGGGCGCGGGCCTCGACGGCGTGATCGGCAAGCCGCTCGACGAGCCGTACTCGCCAGGCAAGCGGGTGCTGTTCAAGTACAAGCACTCGCGCACGGCCGACTGCGTGCTGGCCGGGCTGCGCTGGCACGTCGACGGCGAGCCGGGTGAGGCCGTCGGGTCGTTCCTGCTCGGGCTGTACGACGCCGATGGGCTGCTGCACCACGTCGGCGTGGTCGGCTCGTTCCCGGTCAAGCGGCGCCGTGAGCTGGCCGAGGAGCTGGCCCCGCTGATCACCGACGGCGAGGGCCACCCGTGGGTGGGCGACGCCGTGCGCGAGGGCCAGCGGATCCCGGGCGGCATCACGCGCTGGCGCTCGACCGAGCACGCGTGGGTACCGCTGAAGCTGGAGCGCGTGGTCGAGGTGAGTTACGAGCACACCGAGGGCGGCGAGCCCGCGCGGTTCCGGCACACCGCGCAGTTCAAGCGGTGGCGCCCGGACCGGGAACCGGCGTCGTGCGGCTACGCGCAGCTGGACGAACCGGCGCGCTACGACCTGTCGGCGGTGTTCCGCGGCGAAGTCGTGCGGACCCGCTAACTTCCGCGTCACACCCGGCGTGCCAAGCTCGTCGGACAGCTCCACCGACACCACGTGAGGACCAGCCCGTGCGCCGCCGTTCCACCAGCCGCCCCCGTCTGCGTGCACTGGTGGCGGTGCTGGTGGCGGTGTTGACCGTCGCGGGCTGCACCACGGGACCGTCGGTGCGCCCGGCGGTGGTGGACAACGACGGTCAGGCCACGCAGCCGCCGGCCCCCAGCGCCGCGCCCGTGCCGCTCCCGCCCCTCGCGCAACCGCAGTCGCCCAGCCTGCGCTGGACCGACTGCGACGACGACACCCGCCAGCGCATGGGCTCCCCCGCCGCGCCGGACTCGCTGCACTTCACGTGCGCGCGCCTGACCAGCCCGCTCGACGCGCCCGACGACACGCAGCACCAGCTCGCGCGCATCCTCGTGCTCAAGGCCGGCGACGGCCCGATCCCGCTCGTGGTCGTGAACGACATCGGTGGCGAACCCGGCTCCGTCTTCGCCGCACGCCTGGCCTCGCAGCTGCCACCCGCGTTCCTGCAGAAGTTCTCGCTGATCGGCGTGGACCGCCGCGGCACCGGCCTTTCGGGCGGCGTGCAATGCGTGCCCCCGGAAGCACGCGAAGCGCTGCTCGGCGCCGACCCGGCCCAGGGCGACCTCTCGGACGTCCTCGACGCCTCCCGCCGCGCCGGCCAGCAGTGCGCCATCGACCTCGACACGGCCCAGACAGCGCTGGACAGCTGGCGCACCGCCGGCGACCTCGAGGAGCTGCGGACCCAGCTCGGCGTGCCGCACCTCAACGCCCTCGGACGAGGTGATGGTTCGAAGGTGCTGTCGGAGTACGCCGTGCGCTATCCCGCGCAGGTGGGGCGGATGGTCCTGGACGGCTTGCCTGACCCGGGTGAGGACCGTGCCGCGGTGCTGGACGCTGTCGCTGCGGGTGCGCAGGCGACGTTGGATGCGTTCGGGGCTGATTGCGCAGCTCGTGGGTGTGCGATGGGGGATCCGAAGGCGGCGTTGAAGGCCGTGACCGACCGCTTGCGCGCGGCGCCGGAGACGACTCCGGACGGGGTCACGGTGACTCCCGGTATCGCAACTTACGCGGTGTATCTCGGGTTGGCTGACCGGACGCGGTGGCCTGCGCTTGCCGATGCGCTGGCTGCGGCCAAGTCCGGCGATGCGACGGCACTGGAGTCGTTCGCGGACCCGGTGATCGTCGATGCGCAGGGGCGTACGTCGCGGATCGGCGGGGTGATGGCGACTCGCTGCAACGACGTGGCCACCCGGCTGCCTGCTGATCAGATCAACAAGGTCGACGAGGGGATGCGGGCGAAGTATCCGCAGTTCGGGTCGGCTGTCGCGCAGGAGCTCGCGTGGTGTGGGGCGTGGCCTGTCCGGCGGGAGCCGTTGCCGGCCGCTGGGGCGCCTGGGGCGCCGCCGATTTTGGTCGCTGCGACGGCTGCTGATCCGGTGACGCCGGAGATCGGGACCACGCGTGGTGCGGATCAGATGCCGAGTGCGGTGACCATTTCGTGGCAGGGCGCTGGGCATGGGGCGGTCGGGCAGTCGCCGTGTGTTACTTCGGCTGTTCAGGCGTTTTTGATCGATGGGAAGGTTCCGACTGACGGGACTCTGTGCCCGGCTTGACGGGGGGTTCACCGTGACCGACAGCACTGTGGCCGAGGTGCTGGCCGAATTGGCCGCCCTCGAGGACCCGAAGTCTCGTGCGGTGAACGAGAAACATGGTGATGACCATGGGGTGAATCTCGGTAAGTTGCGTGCGCTGGCCAAGAGGTTGAAGACGCGGCATGAGCTTGCTGTTGAGCTTTGGGCTACTGGGGATAGCGCTGCGAGGCTGGTGGCGGTGCTGATTTGCCGGCCGAAGTTGTTTGAGCTTGTTGAGTTGGACGCGATGCTGCGCGGGGCTCGGACGCCGAAGGTGCACGACTGGCTGGTGGGGTATGTCGTGAAGAGGAGTCCTCATGTCGAGGAACTGCGGGTTGCTTGGTTCGGTGATTCGGATTCGGTGGTGGCCAGTGCTGGGTGGGCGTTGACTACTGATCTTGTGGCGAAGGCTCCTGATGGGCTGGATCTTGGTGGGTTGCTGGATGTTATCGAGGGTGAGATGAAGGATGCGCCCGAGCGGTTGCAGTGGGCGATGAATCATTGTCTTGCGGAGATTGGGATTGAGCATCCTGGTTATCGGGGTCGTGCGGTGGGGATTGGGGAGAGGCTGGGGGTTTTGAAGGATTATCCGACGCCGGCGAATTGTACGTCGCCGTATTCGCCGATTTGGATTGCGGAGATGGTTTCTCGGAAAGCCAAGTAGGGACGGCTCGGTGCGCTCCGCGCGCCGAGCCGGCACCCAAAACCCTACTGCCGATACCCCTCAACCTCACCCACAGACCGCACCGACGCCTCATCCGGGTTCTCGTGGAACTCCGTCCGAGCGCGCCGCTGCCTCAGCAGGTCCCAGCACTGGTCGAGCTCCTGCTCCACCTTCGTCAGCTTCGTCTGGTCGTCACCGGACAGCCCGGTACCGACCGAACGCGACCGCAGCTGGTGCTCTTCCGCGATGAGCTCGTCGATGCGGCCCAGGATCTCGCCGTTCGCCATGGGTGGTCCTCCTCACCTCGTACTAACCGGCCCATGACGCTACCCGCCGCCGGGGAATTCCCGCCCGGCGCCGTCCGTTGACCCCATCATGAGCACCGTTGAGCTGACCACCGCCAACTTCGACCAGACCGTGACCGACAACGACTTCGTCCTGATCGACTTCTGGGCGAGCTGGTGCGGGCCGTGTCGCCAGTTCGCGCCGGTGTATGACAAGTCGTCGGAGAAGCACTCCGACATCGTCTTCGCCAAGGTCGACACGGAGGCCGAGCAGCAGCTGGCCGCCGCGTTCGACATCCGCTCGATCCCGACGCTGGCCGTGATCCGCGACAAGACGCTGATCTACGCGCAGCCGGGCGCGCTGCCGGAGCCGGCGCTGGAGGACCTCATCCGCCAGGCCCGTGAGGTCGACATGGACGAGGTCAAGAAGGCCGCCGCCGAGCAGGCGACCCAAGCCGCCCAGGAGCAGGCCTGACGCACCACCCCCGAGCAAGGGGTCACGAACGACGAAGGCCCCCTCAACCACGGATGACGTGGTGGAGGGGGCCTTCGCAGGTTCTCAGGAGCGGGTGACGAGCCCGCGCAGGAAGAACGCCAAGTTGGCCGGACGCTCGGCGAGCCGGCGCATGAAGTAGCCGTACCACTCGTCGCCGCAGGGCACGTACACGCGCATCGTGCGCCCCTCGGCCGCGAGGTTCTTCTGCTCCTCCGGGCGGATGCCGTAGAGCATCTGGAACTCGTGGTCGCCGGGCTTGCGGCCGTTGTCGGCGGCCACCTTCTTCGCGATGGCGATCATCCGCGGGTCGTGCGAAGCCACCATCGGGTAGCCCTGGCCCGCCATCAAGACGCGCAGGCAGCGCACGTAGGACTTGTCGACCTCGGCCTTGTCCTGGAACGCCACCGCCTCGGGCTCCGCGTAGGCGCCCTTGCACAGCCGCACGCGCGACCCCGGGCCGGACAGCTCGCGGCAGTCCTGCTCGGTGCGCTTGAGGTAGGCCTGCAGCACCGCACCGACCCACGGGTACTCGCCGCGCAGCTCCCGCAGGATCGCAAGCGTCGAGTCCGTGGTGGTGTGGTCCTCCATGTCGAGCGTCACCGTCGCGCCGACGGCCTCGGCCGCCGCGCAGATCTTGCGCGCGTTCTCCAGCGCCACGCCCTCGCCGTCACCGGGCAGGAACTGTCCGACGGCCGAGAGCTTCACCGAGACGTCGGCACCGGCGGCGAGGCCCTGGTCGGCGAGCGCCGAGAGCAGGTCCTCGTACGCCCGGACCGTAGTGGCCGCCTGGGCGGCGTCGGTCGTGTCCTCACCGAGGTGGTCGATGGTGATCGACCGGCCGTCGGCGGCCAGCTCGCGCGCGGCGCGCACGGCGTCGGCGGTCGTGGACCCGGAGACGAAGCGGCGCACGACGGATCGCGTCGCGGGCACTGCTTCGATCAACGCGCGCATCCGCCGGGATCGGGCGGCGGCGAGCAGCGGGGCACGCAGCATGGCGGTCTCTCCCTCAGCCCTGGTGCGGGTAGCGCACGGTGGTCGGCGGCACGAACGTCTCCTTGATCGAGCGCGGGCTCGTCCAGCGGAGCAGGTTGAAGATCGAGCCGGCCTTGTCGTTGGTGCCCGAAGCCCGGGCCCCGCCGAACGGCTGCTGCCCGACGACGGCGCCGGTCGGCTTGTCGTTGACGTAGAAGTTGCCCGCCGTGTAGCGCAGCGCCTGCGAGGCCTTGGCGACGGCGGTGCGGTCGTTGGCGATCACGGAACCGGTGAGCGCGTAGGCCGCGGTCTCGTCGATGACCTTGAGCATCTCGTCGAACTGCGCGTCCTCGTACACGTGGACCGACAGGATCGGGCCGAAGTACTCGGTGCTGAAGATCTCGTGCTTCGGGTTGCCCGACACGAGGATCGTCGGCTGTACGAAGTAGCCCACGCTGTCGTCGGCGGTGCCGCCGGTGAGGATCTCGACCTCGGCGTCGCCCTTCACGCGCTCGAACAGTGACGCGTGCTTGTCGAACGCGCGCCGGTCGATCACAGCGCCACCGAAGTGCGACAGGTCGCTGACGTCGCCGTAGGTGATGGCTTCGGTCTCGCTGACCAGGCCGTCCGTCAGCTGCTCCCACAGGCTGCGCGGCACGTACGCACGCGAAGCCGCGGAGCACTTCTGGCCCTGGTACTCGAAGGCGCCGCGGACCAGCGCCGTGCGCAGCACGTCGAGGTCGGCCGACGGGTGCGCGAGCACGAAGTCCTTGCCGCCGGTCTCGCCGACGAGGCGCGGGTAGCCGCGGTAGCCGGCGATGTTCGCGCCGACCGTGCTCCACAGGTGCTGGAACGTCGGCGTGGAACCGGTGAAGTGGATGCCGGCGAGGTTGCGGTGAGTCAGCGCCACCTCGGACACGGCCTTGCCGTCGCCGGGGAGCAGGTTGATCACGCCCGGCGGCATGCCGGCCTCTTCGAGCAGCCGCATGGTCAGGTGCGCGGCGAAGCTCTGCGTCGGCGAGGGCTTCCACAGCACGGTGTTGCCCATGAGCGCGGGCGCGGTGGGCAGGTTGCCGGCGATCGCGGTGAAGTTGAACGGCGTGATCGCGTAGACGAAGCCCTCGAGCGGGCGGTGCTCCATGCGGTTCCACACGCCGGGCGAGCTGGCGGGCTGCTCGGCGAGGATGCGGCGGCCGAACTCGACGTTGAAGCGCCAGAAGTCGGCGAGCTCGCACGCGGCGTCGATCTCGGCCTGTGTGGCGGTCTTCGACTGGCCGAGCATGGTGGCGGCGTTGAGCGTGGCGCGCCACGGGCCGGTGAGCAGGTCGGCGGCGCGCAGCAGCACGGCGGCGCGGTCGTCGAACGACAGCGCGCGCCACTCCGGGGCGGCCTTGCCTGCGGCGGCGATGGCGTCCTGCGTGTCTTCCTTCGACGCGCTGGAGATGGTGCCGAGCACGTGGCTGTGGTTGTGCGGCTCGACGACGTCGATCTTCTCGCCGCCCCCGGCGCGCTGCTCGCCGCCGACGGTCACGGTCAGGTCGACCGGACCGGCCTGACCCAGTTTCTTCAGCGCCCCTTCCAGCTCGGCGCGCTCGGCGCTGCCCGGTGCGTAGGTGTACACCGGCTCGTTCTTCGGGGTGGGTGTCTGGGTCACGGCGTCCACGGCGGCTCCCTCTGGTCTTTCTTCTGCGGTGCTTCTAGGTACTGGTGCTCTGTACTGCTGGGATGCCCGAACGGTAACTCCGGAACGCGCCCGCAGGTTTGTCCGACCGGCTAGAATCGGGGTGATGAACTTGTCCGATCGGATGAAGGTGGTCCGGTGACAACCGAAGCGTCCGATGGCCTGCCCGCCACCTCGCTGCGCCACGTGCTGGCGACGCTGGGCGAACCGCTCGTACGGGTGCTCGTGGCGCCGCAGGGGCTGGGCGTGCGGGTCGACGACGTGGTGATCCTCGACCCCGAAGACCCGCCGGAAGCACACCCCGGTGACCTCGTGCTGGTGATCGGCGCGCGCGGCCGGGCGGCGGCCGCGGCCATCCGAGCGGCCGGGCGCGGCGGGGCGGCCGCGGTGGCTGTGAAGGGCGAAGGCGGCACGGACGTGGCGGCCGACGCGGGCGTCGCGCTGCTCACGGTGGGGGCCGAGGCGCGGTGGGAGCAGGTGGAGGCGCTGGCCCGCGGGGTCGTCGACGCGGCCCGTGCCGGCGGCGAGGCGGAGACCGGCGAGGTGCTGGGCGACCTGTTCGCTCTGGCCCAGACAGTCGCGACGCTCACCGGCGGTCTCGTGAGCATCGAGGACACCGCGAGCCGCGTGCTGGCGTACTCGCGATCGTCGGACGAGGTCGACGAGCTGCGCCGGCTGTCGATCCTCGGGCGCGAGGGACCCGAGCGGTACCTGGCGATGCTGCGGGAATGGGGTGTCTACCAGCGGCTGCGCGCGGGCGAGGGGATCGTGCGGATCGACGAACGGCCCGAGCTGGGCATCCGCCGGCGCATCGCGGCCGGCATCCACGCGGGATCGCAGCCGCTGGGCACGATCTGGGTGCAGGAGGGCGCCACGCCGCTCACCGAACAGGCGGAAGTGGCGCTGCTCGGCGCGAGCCGCACGCTGGCGCCGCAGCTCATCCGGGCGCGCACGCTGCCGAGCCCCCAGCTGCGGCTGCGCGAAGACCTGCTGGCCGGGCTGCTTGAAGGCCGCGTCGACGCCGAGTCGGTGGCCGACGACATCGGCGCCGATCCCGCGCGGCCCGCGCAGGTGCTGACGTTCGCGTTGTCGTCGACCGGTCCCGCCGCTTCGGACCGGCTGCTGCGGCGCGCGGAGCTGGTGCACCTGATCGCGGTGCACACCGCCGCGTACCGGCGAAGTGCCCTGGTGAGTGTGCTGGGCGCGCGCGTCTACGCGTTGCTGCCTGACCTGCCGGAGCATTCGGACGCGGCGGTTCTGGCTCTGGCCAAGGAGATCGTGACGGCGGCGGAGCGGCACCTCGACGTGCCGGTGCGGGCTGCGCTCGGCGGCGTGGTCCCCCGGCTGTCCGAGGCGGCCGCGTCTCGCGGTGACGCGGACCGCGTGCTGCTCGCGATGGCGCGCGGGCGGTGGCCCGAAGCCGTCGCGTCGCTGGCGGATGTGCGTGCCGACGTGCTGCTGTCGGAAGTGTTGGCGTACCTCGCGGACCAGCCGCGCATCCGCGACCCGCGGCTGACCGAACTGCTGGCGCACGACGCCGACCACGGCGGCATCCTCGTGCCGGCGGTGCTCGCGTACCTCGACGCGTTCGGGGATGCGCGGGCGGCCGCGAAGGCGTTGAACATCCACCCGAACACCGTGCGATACCGCGTGCGGCGGGCGGCGGAGGTGTCCGGTGTCGACCTCGGGGATCCGGCTCAGCGGCTGCTCACGCAGCTGCAGCTGCGGCTGTAGAAACCTTGTGCGGGGCGGAGTGCGGCCTCGCTAGGGTGCTGCATGGATCTTTTCCCCCGGGCCTGGGGCGCCCTGCAGGAAGCCGTCCACTCCCTCGACGACACGCAGTGGGTCGCGCCGTCCGGCTGCGCCGGGTGGCTGGTGCAGGACCTCGTGTTCCACCTGGTCATCGGTGCGCAGGACATCCTCATCACGCTCGTCACGACCACCGACGCGCCCGCGACACGCGACGCCGTGACCTACTGGGAGCCCGGCGAACCGGGTGCCGGCACGGACGCGGAGTCGGCGTTCGTCCGCCGCGGCGCCGTCGCGTACTCCGGGCCGGCCTCGCTCACGCACCACTTCGACGACCTGGCCGTCGCCGCGGGGAAAGCCGCGGCTGCCGCGGATCCCGCCACTCGCGTGGAAACTCGCGACGAGGTGCTGACGGTCGCGGACTTCCTCACGACGTACGTGGTCGAAGCGACGCTGCACCACCTCGATCTGACGCTGCACCTGTCCGGTGTGGACGGTCCACCGGCGTCGACTCTGGCCGCGACGCGGGCGATCGTGGAGGGCGTCGCCGGTCGGCCGTTGCCGTCGGAGGACGACCGGGAAGCGCTGCTGCTCGCCACCGGCCGGCTGCCCGCGCCTGCGGGGTTCACTCCGGTGGCGCTGGGATGATCGTCTGGCTCAACGGGACGTTCGGCGCCGGCAAGACCACGACCGCGCGCGAACTCACCGGGCCGCTGGGCGCGCGTGTATTCGACCCGGAGTACGTCGGGTACCTGCTGCGCGTGCCGTTTCCCGAGCCCGAGGGCGATTTCCAGGACCTCGAGCTGTGGCGTCCGCTGGTGGTCGAGACCATGGCGCGCGTTCACGCGCACACCGGCGGACCGCTCGTGGCGCCGCAGACGATCCTCGTCGCGCGGTACGCGCGGGAGATCTTCGACGGGCTGGCCGCACGCGGCGTAACGGTGCACCACTTCGTGCTGCACGCGGACCGCGATGAGCTGCGCCGGCGCATCGAGGCCGACGAGCCGGGTATTCGGCAGTGGCGGCTCGATCACCTCGACGCGTACGAGAAAGCCCTGCCGTGGCTTGAGAAATCGGCCACAGTGGTCGACACGGCGGGCACGCCGCCGGCCGAGGTGGCGCGCACGACTTCGGCCGCGGTGAACTGAAGAAGGCGAGCTGAGGGCTGGGGCAGCAGCGCTTCTGCCCCAGCCCCGCGCGTCACGCCGTGACGAGGCTGAACCGGCGGCGTTCGACGTCGATCTGCTCGATGCGCACCGACAGGCTCGCACCGACTTCAGGAGCGGCGCCGCGGTCGGTCACGAGCAGGCCCTGGATGCCGGGCGCCACCTCGACGAACGCGCCGAACGGCAACTGCTGCACGACCACGCCGTCGAGCACTCCGCCCGTGGCGTGCTCGGACAGCCAGGAGCGCCAAGTGGTTTCCGCGGCGCTGGTTTCCGATGTGGACAAACGATTTCACCTCCCTTCGCGAACCGCAGGAATGTCCTCGGAAGTTCGCTTCGGGAGGGTGGGCCACGGGCCCACCGGGGGGTCACGGCAAGGCCGGGTACCCCGTCTGCTCACGGCTCTCGGCCGACCCGGCAGTCATGCGTTCACCGTAGCAGTGTGTTCCGCCGCGGGTAAGCGTTTTTAGGCCGAGACCGAAAGCCCGGCCAGCTCCGCGAGCGCGGCGAACGATTCGAGGCGGGCAGCCTGGTCGTAGGTGCTCGTGCTGACCAGGAGCTCGTCGGCCCCGGTGGTCTCGACCAGCTCGCCGAGCCGGCCGGTCACCTCGGCGGGGGTGCCGCCGATCTGGCTCGCGACGATGTCGTCGAGGCGCGTGCGTTCGCGGTCGGTCTTGGGCAGCGCCAGGATCTCGTCGACGGGCGAGAGCGGCGGGAAGACGCCGTGGCTGCGCGAGTACACCGTCGACCACGCCTCGGGCACCAGCAGCCGGCGCGCCTGTTCGTGGGTATCGGCGACGGCGACCGATGTCGACACGACGACATACGGCTCGGTTCCCGCTCCTGCGAACGTGTCCCGGTACCGGCGGATGGCCTCGACCATCGCCCGCTCCCCGCGCGCCGGCGCGATCACCAGCGGCAGGCTCAGCTCGGCGGCGAGGTCCGCGCCGGAGCCGGTGGCCAGCAGGAACGTCGGCAGGCTCAGCCCTTCGGCCGGGATCGCGTGCACGCCGGGGTAGGCCGTCTGGTCGCCGCTGAAGAACGCGAGCAGCTCGCGCACCTGGCCGCCGAAGTCCTCGGCCGCCTCGCGCCCCTGCCCGAGCGCTTGCCGCACGCCGTCGGTGAAGCCCACGGACCGGCCCAGCCCCAGATCGATCCGGCCCGGGAACAGCGATTCCAGCACCCCGAACTGCTCCGCGACCACCAGCGGCCGATGGTTCGGCAACATCACGCCGCCCGTGCCGACGCGGATCCGCGACGTCACCGACGCGACCGCCGCGGCCAGCACCGTCGGCGCCGACCCGGCCACTCCGGGCACGCTGTGATGCTCCGAAACCCAGAACCGGTGGTACCCGAGCCGCTCGATGTCCCGCGCGAACGCGACGGTGTCCCGCAGCGCCTGCGCGCTACCCCGCCCGCGCCGGGCGGGCGAACGGTCGAGCACGGAGATCCGGAACGTCACGCTTGGATCAACACGGCCGCGTGGCCGCGGATTCCCCGGCGTGACGAGCTACGGCCGCCAGCGTTCGCTGTAGTCCGGGTGCTCGGCGTGCGGCAGGGCGAGCAGCCGCAGCGTCAGACACCAGTTCGACCCCGCCTCGTCGGCCGGGACGTGACAGGTCTCGCACCAGTATTCGCTGCCGTACAAAGGAAAACCGGGGACCTTTTCGGACACCGTAGTGCGGTGAGCGAGCATGATGCGGCGCGTGACCTCGACCTCGTTGATCATCTGGTTGACGACGTCGAGATCGGTGTCGCCGAGCGCGCGCACGCGTTGTTCGACCGCGACCTTCGTCTCGCCGCGGTTGAGCGCCTCGCCAGTTTTCGCCTTCTGCACCGCCTGCATGATCAGCGCCTGCCGCTGACCCACCCGCGCGGCGAGGAACGCGATCAGGTCGTCCACGAAAGGCCTCCCTCCTCGAGCCGGACTCCTCCGGCGCGGAATAGTCGCCGCGCGGCGCCGGGGTGTTACGCGCCGGATGTGCGGCAGAGGACAACCGGAGCCCGACGGACGCTACTCCACTCCCAGTCTGACCTGCGGGAACGTTACGCAGCCGTAAAGGTGGGAATTCTTCGCGTTCGCCGAAGTTGATCACGGACGGTGAGCACCCGCGGCGACGAGACGATCACTCGGTGTCGGGCCGCGCCTTGCTCGGCTGCACGCGCTTGGGCTCACCCGGCATCTTCGGGTAGTCCGGCGGGTACGGCAGTTCCGCGCCGCCGAGGTCGCGGTCGTCGCGTTCGTACCACTCCAGCAGGGTTTCGAGGCCGAACGCCGTTTCGTCCATCGGCGCGTGGAGGTCGCCGTGCTCGGCCAGGAAGGCCGGCACGGTGAGCACGTCGAAGTCGTCCGGGTGCACGTCGTCGAGCATTGCCCAGGTCAAGGGCGTGGACACGGTCGCGCGCTGCGTCCCGCGGACCGACCACGTGGAGGCGACGGTGCGGTCGCGCGCCGCCTGGTTGTAGTCGAGGAACACGCGGCCGCCGCGTTCCTCCTTCCACCAGGAAACGGTGGCCTTGTCCGGGATGCGGCGTTCGACCTCGCGCCCCAGCGCGATCACCGCGTGGCGCACGGCGATGAAGTCCCACTCCGGCCGGATGCGCACGAGCACGTGGACCCCGCGTCCGCCGGACGTCTTGGGGTAGCCGGTGAGCCCCGCGTCGGCCAGCACCTCGCGGACCACGCGCGCCACCGCGACGGCGTCGTCGAAGCCGGCTGAGTCCGGCGGGTCGACGTCGATGCGCAGCTCGTCCGGATGGTCCACATCGGACCGCCGAACGGGCCACGGGTGGAAGTCGAACGTGCCGAGGTTCGCCGCCCACGCGAACACGGCGGGTTCGGTCGGGCAGACCTCGTCGGCGGTGCGCCCGGACGGGAACGTGATCCGCGCGGTCTGGACCCAGTCCGGTGCGCCCTTGGGCACGCGCTTGGCGTAGAACCACTCGCCCGCCACGCCGTCGACGTAACGCTTGAGCGTGGTGGGCCGCTCGCCGATCGCGCGCAGCAACGGCTCGCCCACCGCGAGGTAGTGCTCCACCACCTGCCGCTTCGTGATGCCGCGCTCCGGGAAGTACACCTTGTCCGGGCTCGTGACCCTGACGGTGCGCTCCCCCACCTGGTACTCGACCGGATCGCCGTTCTTGGGCATGGGCCCACCGTAGCCGGATCCACGCCGCGCGCCTGCCGATCACGCTTTCCTCTACCGTGGAACGGGTGTCCGGCAGAACCAAGCTGATCCTCGCGCTCACCGTGCTCGCCCTCCTCGCGGCGGCCGCGGTGTTCCTGCCGATCCCCGGCCCGTCGGACCTGCGCCGCTGGGCCCAGGCGACCGGTCCGGCGACGCCGCTGGTGCTGCTGGTCGCGTACTCGTTGCTCACCGTTGCGCCCATTCCGCGCACCGTGTTCAACCTCGCGGCCGGGCTGCTCGTCGGCAGCGTCGCGGGGATCGCGATCGGTTTGGTGGCGACGACGATCGCGGCGGGCCTGTCGTTCGCGCTCGCGCGGCTGCTGGGCCGGGACCTCGTGCTGCGCCACCTGCACCGGGCGCCCGTGCGCATCGTGAACGAACGGCTCTCCGGCGGCGGTGTACTGGCGATCACCTCGCTGCGGCTGATCCCCGTCGTCCCCTTCGCGCCGCTGAGCTACCTGTGCGGAGTGTCGACGGTGAAGCTGGTGCCGTACCTGGTCGGCACGCTGCTGGGGAGTGTCCCCGGCACGGTCGCCGTGGTGATCCTCGCCGACGCGCTGACGGGCGACACGCCGCCCGCGCTCCTGGCTTGTTACGCCGTTTTCGCCGCGGCCGGAGCCGTCGGCCTGGTCAGGGTGCTGAAGAAGCGCGCTCCCGCTGTGGAGGAGGAAGCGCCCGCCGCCTCCGCACCGGCTGGCTGACGGCGGCAACATCGACCCGACCGCTACACTCGTTCGGGTGCGCGAGGGGTATCCGCGCTGAGTAAGGCCACGATCACCGGGATTTCGTCAGGAGCGGTCGCCATCGACACCGGTCAGCTGATCGCGGGGCACTACCGCCTCGTCGAGCACATTGGTAGCGGTGCCATGGGTGTGGTGTGGCGCGCCGTCGACGTGCGCCTGGAACGGTCGGTGGCGATCAAGCAGATCCTGCCCCAGCCGGGCGTCTCCGAGGCCGAACGCGACAACATGCGCCAGCGCGCCATGCGCGAGGCCAAGAACGCGGCCCGCTTCCAGCACCCCAACGCGATCGTCGTCTTCGACATCGCCGAACACGGCGGCGACCCCTGCCTCGTGATGGAGTTCCTCGACGGCCCCAGCCTCTCGGCCGTGCTGGCCGAGCAGGGCACGCTGCCCGTCGGCCAGGTCGCGCGCATCGGGGAGCAGGTGGCCGCCGCGCTCGTCGCCGCGCACCGCTCCGGGATCGTGCACCGCGACGTGAAGCCCGGCAACATCCTCATCGACGAGACCGGCACCGCGAAGATCACCGACTTCGGCATCTCGCGTGCGGCCGGCGACATGACGCTCACGCAGACCGGCCTCATCGGCGGCACCCCGGCATACCTCGCGCCCGAGCTGGCGCGCGGCGCCGACCCGGTGCCCAGCTCCGACGTGTTCGCGCTCGGCGCCACGCTCTACCAGGCCATCGAGGGCCAGACGCCCTACGGCAACACCACCAACCAGCTCGCGCTGCTCTACGCGGCCGCCAACGGCCAGATCAACCCGCCGACCCAGGCCGGCCCGGCCACCGCGCTGCTGATGAGCCTGCTGCGCAGCGAGCCCGGCGACCGGCCCAGCATGGCCGAGGCCCGCGAAGGCCTCGCCAAGCTCGCGTCCGGCGAGCCGGCCGGCCCCGAACTGCTGTCGTCGGGCCCCACCGAACGCCTCGACCGCGGCGGCTCACGTCCGCCCTGGCAGCGCGTCGACGGCCCGAAGCCCGGCGCCCCGATCCCCGCGCAGAAGGCCCCGTCGAACCCGCCGCGCACCCCGACGGCGGCGTTCATGCCGATGCGCTCGCCCGCCGCGCCGCCCAACACGCCGCCGCGGCCCCAGCCCGCGCAGCCGGCGCCGCCAGTCCGGCCGACGCAGCAGCAGCCCCGCCCTGCCCCGACGGCCGCCGCGCCGAACTACCGCAACGCGTCGAGCACGCCGCCTCCGGCTGACAACAAACGCAAGTTCGCCCTGCTCGCGGGCGGTGCCGCGGCCGTGGTCGTGATCGCGGTGGTGGTGTTCCTGGTGCTGAGCTCGGGTAGCGGCGGCGAGGGCAGCGGTTCGAACACGGCGAACCCGCCGCAGCAGACGAACTCGACCGGCACGCCGAACACCCCCAGCACCGGCCCGTCCGCATCGCCGCCGGTTGCCGGGCTCGGCCAGACGCCGAATGACGGGGGCAAACTCGCGCTTACGCCCGCCGGCCAGCGGGTGATCGACTTCTACGGTTTCCCGCAGGACACGGCGGCGTCGTGGGCGATGCTCACTCCGGCCGCCCAGCAGGTCTACGGCAACCAGGCGGCGTTCGACCAGTACTGGCAGCAGTTCGGCAATGTGAGCAGCAAGTCCGCTCGGGGTAGTTACAACGCAGACGACTCGGTGAACATGACGGTCACCGTGGTGTTCCCCGACCACACGGAGAGCCGCGCGTTCCGCGTCGTCAACTCCGGCGGGCAGATCCTCATCGACTCGAACACGAAGAGCCAGAAGGACATCACGCAGGGCTGACTCGCCGGCTCGCGACGGCGTCACCAGGAGCTACGCCACGGTGGCGAACCAGTGAGACTCGCCGCGCGGGGAGTGTGGTGAGCAGGGGTGATGGCCTACCGTGGAGCCATGGCCGAGAGCGGAGCTGTACAGCCGGGCTGGAATCCTCGGTTCCACGAGGATCTCGTCGGGCTGGATCCGTACGACCCGGAGGCGCGCGCGTTCGCCGCGCACCTCGACCGGATGGAGCGCACGGGCCCGACGTTCACCGTCGAAGCGTGCCTCGACCAGGTCTCCGACTTCGCCGATTCCAGCAGCCGCGCGGGCGGGCTGCGCTATTGGGTTTCGGCGCTCATCGCGGCGTTGATCGTGCTCGGGGTGATCGTGACCGCATGGCAGATCGTGACCCACGCGATCGCTTTCCTGGCGGGGTAACGTGGGCGAAGTGAAAGGTATGAAACCCGTGGTCGGCACCACGCCCCGTGTGGTGAAGTCCGAGCAGGAGTGGCGCGAGCAGCTCAACCCCGAGGAGTACGCGGTGCTTCGCCAGGCCGGCACCGAGCGGCCGTTCGTCGGCGAGTACACCGACACCAAGACCACCGGCGCGTACGAGTGCCGCGCCTGTGGTGCCGAACTGTTCCGCAGCGATACGAAGTTCGAAAGCCACTGCGGCTGGCCGTCGTTCTTCGACCCGACGGACTCCGACGCCGTGCTGCTGCGCGAAGACCGCACACTCGGTATGAAGCGCATCGAGGTGCTCTGCGCCTCGTGCCACAGCCACCTCGGCCACGTCTTCGAGGGCGAGGGCTACGACACGCCGACCGACCAGCGCTACTGCATCAACTCGATCTCGCTGAAGCTCGTTCCCGAGACCGAGTAACACCGACGATCACCCAAGAGCGCCCTCCCCCCATCGGGAGGGCGCTCTTTTTTAAGGGAGGCTTAGGGAAGCTCCGGGCAACCACGGCGTCTTCCCGCGCGTGCACGAGACACGACGCACTGGGGAGGCGCCATGACCCTCATCGCCACCATCACCGGCACGCTGCTCGGCGTGCTCGTGTTCCTCGACGGCCTCCGCCGCGAACGCCGGACCCGCGCCGGCTTCCTCGGCGACACCCGGCTCGATTCGCTCGCGCAAATCGCGTTGCTCACCGGCGGGCCGCGCCGGGCCGGCGAGACCGTGGTAACGGCGATGATCGAACGCGAGCAGCTGCGGCTCGACAGCAGCGGCCGGCTGTACCGCACTCCGTTGGCACCTGCCGATCCGCTCGGCGTGGCGGCAGCCGAGCTCGTCGGCGTGCGGGCACCGAACTTCGCCGACGTCATCAGGCGACTCGTCGAGACGGACGTGATGGCCGCGCTCGTCGCGGACCTTGTGACGCGGGGACTCGTCGTCGACATCGCGAAGGTGCGCCGCGGGTGGTGGTGGGTGGCCGCGGCGCAAGCCGTGCTCGCTTGCGCTGGGGGTGGTTTCCGGGAGCTGGTTCGTCGCCGCGGCCGTGGTCGTCGTCGCGGTTCTCGGGGTGGTGGCCGTCATCCGGTCATCGCAGGCAGTTCAGCGCACCGACGCGGGTGACGAAGCCGTGCGCGTGGCGTGGGGCGACCGCAGCCTCGTGACGGGAGCCGCGGGTGCCGTCACGGTCGGCGGGTTGGCCAACCATCCCGACCGCCGGATGCGGATCGCCTTCAGCCGTGGCAAGAAACCCAAGACCCTGGTTACCGGGTACCCCGGCGCCGGTCCCAGCCGTGGCTGGTTTTACTTCAGCTCACCGACGGGCGGCTTCTGGAGCGGTGGCGGTTCGAGCTGCGGTGGCGGTTCGAGCTGCGGTGGCGGCTCGGGGTGTGGCGGCGGCTCCGGCAGCTGCTGACGGAACCGTGGCGCCGCGGACGGCGTCAGTTGTGCCGACCCACCCGGTGAACCGGGTCGGTAGGGTCCGGCGATTGCGAGGGTGAGGGAGGCACACCGTGGACGAAACCTGGGGGATTTCGGGACCGCAGTTCCTGGCGTGGTACGGAATCGCGCTGGTTGTGGTGCTCGTGGTCCAGGTGGTGTGGCCGCGCGTCGCACGCACGCGGGCGGTCGAGCACACCGGTGAGCTGCCGGACGTCTACCACCTCGCGTACCTCGCCGGCGGGCCCGAGCGCGTGGCCGACACGGCGATCGCGGCGCTGGTGGACCGCGGCCTGCTGCGCGTGAACAGCGAAGGGCTCGTGACGGCCGCGGGGAAACACCCGTGGCACAAGATCGAACGCTCGGTGCATGAAGGCGCCAAGGGCGCCAAGGGCGGTACCACGCGCAGTCTGCGGGCGAAGGCCGCGCGGTCGAAGGCGATGAGCGACCTCGAAGCCGAGATGCAGCGCGCCGGCCTGCTCACCTCGGGCAGCGAAGCGCGTCCGTTCCACAACACGGTGTTGCTGGCCTACCTGGTTCTCCTGGCGATCGGCGCCGTGCGGTTCGTGACAGGTGCGTCGCACGGCCGGCCTGTCGGCTGGCTCTTCCTGCTGCTCGTGGTGGCCCTGGTGCTGACCGTCGTCGCCTCCGTCGTGCGCGGCCGCAAGCGCGTGGGGATCACGCCGAGGGGCCACGGGGCTCTGACGCACGCCCGATTCTCGAGCCGCACGCACGGTGCGGCGCGGCCGGCCTTGCTGCTCGCCGGAGCGGCCGGCGCCGTGGCGCTGGGCGGGCTCGCGATGTATCCGGACGACGAGCTGAGTGCGGCGCTGATCCCGCCGTTCCAGCCGTTCGCCGGGCCCGGCGGTGGCTCGTCGAGCGGTGGTTCCTCGTGCAGCACCTCGTCCTCCTGCAGCAGCGGGTCTTCGTGCAGCAGTGGTTCCTCATGCAGCAGTGGTTCCTCGTGCGGTGGCGGGGGTTGCGGTGGTTGACCGGCTGGGCGTCGGCATCGGCTGGCGGGCCGAGCTGGACCTGTCGATCGCGCGGCTGCCGGGCGTCGACTGGGTCGAGGTCGTCGCCGAGAACCTCCACGCGCCGCACCTGCCGGAGAGCCTGCTGGCGTTGCGGGAACGCGGCCTGCCCGTGCTGCCGCACGCCGTGTCGCTCTCGCTCGGCGGGGCGGAACCGCTGGACACGAAGCGCGTCGAGCACCTCGCCGAGCTGGCCCGGGCGCTCGACGCGCCGCTCGCGAGCGACCACGTGTGCTTCGTCCGCGCGGGCGGGCTCGACTCCGGGCACCTCATGCCGCTGCCGCGCACGCGCGAAGCGCTCGACGTGCTCGTGGCCAACGTCCGCCTCGCTCAGTCCATTGTGGATGTCCCCTTGGCACTGGAGAACATCGCGGCCGTGCTCCAGTGGCCGGAGAACACGTTGTCGGAGGAGCAGTTCCTCACCGAGCTGACCGAGCGCACGGGGTGCCTGCTGATCATCGACGTGGCGAACCTGTATGCCAACGCGCGCAACGTCGGCACCGACCCGGTGACGTTCCTCGACGGGATTCCCTGGGAGCGCCTGGCCTACGTGCACATGGCGGGCGGCGTCGAACGCGACGGCGTCTACCACGACACGCACGCGCACCCGGTGCTGCCCGAGGTGCTCGACCTGCTCGCCGAGCTGCGCCGCCGCGCCGACCCGCCGGGTGTGCTGCTGGAGCGCGACGACGACTACCCCACTGATACCGAGCTAGCCGCGGAGCTCGCCACCCTGCGCGCGACGGTGACGGCGTGAGCCGCGAGGAGCTCGCCGCTCGGCAGGCCGCGCTGCTCGACGCGTTGCTCACCGGCGCCCCGCCCCCGCCGGGTTTCGCGCCGGACCGGCTGCGCGTCGAAGCCGACGTCCTGCTCACCAAACGCCGCCGGCTCATGGCGTATCTGCGCCCCGACCTGGCAGACAGCCTGGGCGAGCGCTTCGGCCCGCTCTTCGACGCCTACGCCGCCGCGCACCCGAAAACCGACGCGATCCGGGCGCGCGAGTACGCCGACGCGTTCGCGGCCTGGGTCGGCGCCCGGGAACCCGCGAAGCGGCGGCGCTGGTTCAGGAGCTGACCGGGTGCCACACCGCGCTGTCGGCTCCGGGCAGGTGTGACGCGTGGTCCCAGTGCGGCTGAGCGCCCGGCAGGTCGCCCGCCATCTTCACGCGGGTGAGCTTGCCGAAGTCGCTGTCGACTTCTTCGACGAGGTCACCGTAGTCCGCTGAGTCCACACTGGACACAGTCGACTCCTTGCGCCCCAGCGAATCCAGCCACCGGCCCGTTCCCGCGAGCGACAACCGCACGTTCCAGCTGCCACCCTCGACGACCGTGCGGCGCACCGCCGTCATGATCGCCGCGGCCGCGAGCCAGCCCGTGGTGTGGTCGAGCGCCTGTGCGGGCAGCGGCGTCGGCCGGTCGGTGCCGGCGACGCGAGCGCCTTCCTCGGCGATGCCCGATGCCATCTGCACCAGACTGTCGAACCCGCGGCGGCGGGCCCACGGGCCGGCCCAGCCGTAGGCCGACAGGTCGGCCGTGACGAGACCCGGCCTCAGCTCGGCCAACACCTCCGGACCGAATCCGATTCGCTCCAGCGCGCCGGGGCGGAACGACTGCAGCACCACGTCGGCACGCGCGATGAGCTTCTTCAGCCGCGCGCGGCCGCCCTCGGTGTCGAGCGCGACGAACCCCGAACGCTTGCCGTGGCCGGTGTCCATCGTGAGCGCGGGGATGCGCGGAAGGTGCGCGGCGCCGACGTGCAGCACGTTCGCGCCGTGGGCCGCGAGCACGCGACCGGCGACGCGCCCGGCGAGCACGTGCGTCAGCTCCAGCACCCGGACCCCGCCCAGCGGCCGGTCAGAGTCGAACAGCGTGTTCTTCGGCGCGTCGCCGATCTGCCGGATCTCGGCGAGCGGCAGGCCCGCGACGGCCTGGCCCTGCGGGTGCGCGAGCCACTCGTCGCGCGAACGCATGAGCGCGGCCGCGCCGCCCGCTGTCACCACGGCGGACTCGACCTCGGCGGCCGTCTTGGCGGCCACGGTCTTCGCGACGGCGTCGCGCTTCGCAGGCACACCGAGCGACCAGCACACGGCGGCCTCGTGGCGCGGGTAGTTCGCGTGGAGCTTGACCCAGCCGTCGGACGCGAGGTAGTCACCGGCGATCGGACCCCACGGGCTCGGGGGCAGCTCGCCGTTCACGCGCACGAAGGCTTCGCTGCGCACGGCGGCCGCGGCGTGGCGCGTGTCGGCGCCCACCGTGCCAGGCTCGATGCCGCGCTGGCGCAGCAGCTCACCGGCGGCGAGCGTGGCGGCCGCGATGCCCGCCGTCGCGGCGGCCTCGACCCGGAAAGTGCCGGGCAGCAAGGATTCGTCGCCGGTCAAGGACACGGCCGGGAGGGATTCGCCGGTGAGCGTCTGCCACACCCCGGCCAGCACGTCCTGCACGGCGGTTACGGCAGTGCCGCGACGAGCTCGGCGGGCGCCACGCGCGTGCCGGTGTAGAACGGGGTCTCCTCGCGCACGTGGCGACGGGCCTCCGTCGCGCGCAGGTGGCGCATCAGGTCGACGATGCGGTGCAGCTCGTCGGCCTCGAACGCGAGGATCCACTCGTAGTCGCCGAGCGCGAACGACGCCACGGTGTTGGCGCGCACGTCCGGGTAGTCACGGGCTTCCTTGCCGTGGTCGGCGAGCATCTTGCGCCGCTCCTCGTCCGGCAGCAGGTACCACTCGTAGGAGCGGACGAACGGGTACACGCAGATGTACTTGCGCGCTTCCTCGCCGGCGAGGAACGCCGGGATGTGGCTCTTGTTGAACTCCGCCGGGCGGTGCAGCGCGACCTGGCTCCACACCGGGGTCGACGCGCGGCCCAGCGGCGTGCGCCGGAAGCCGTTGTAGGCGGCCTGGACCTGCTCGATCTCCTCGGCGTGCCACCAGACCATGTAGTCGGCGTCGGCCCGGAGCACGGACAGGTCGTAGACGCCGCGCACCACCACGCCCTTGTCGGCGAGCCCGTCGAGGAACTCCGCCGTCTCCTGCCCCGCGGTCCCGCGGTCTTCGCCGAGGCGGCCGGGCTCGACCCGGAAGACCGACCAGGCGGTGTAGCGGATGCTGTCGTTGAGCTCGTTGTAGTTCAGCCGCGCCATGGCTCCATCCTCGCACCGCGCGGCATACGGGCGCCAAGCGCCTCCGTCACGTCACACTGTGAAGCTCGCCGCGATCCGCTTCGCGGCGGCGTCTGCGGTGGCGACGCACGCCGGCAGCCCGACGCCGTGCAGCGTCGCGCCCGCGACGGCCAGGCGCGGGAGCTCATTGACGGCGGTTTCGATGCGCGTCACGCGCTCGAGGTGCCCGGCGCCGTACTGCGGCAGGCCACCGCCCCAGCGGGTGACCAGCGTGTCGAGCGGCTCGGCGGTGACGCCGGTGAGGCGGGCGAGGTCGTCGCGGACGGCGTGTACCAGGGCTTCGTCGTCCCCGTTCAGCGCGCCGGGCTCTCGGAAGCGGCCGACGGAGCCGCGGACGAGCACCGGGCCGGCAGCGCCGTAGTGGGCCCACTTGTTGGCGGAGAAAGTGAAGGCCTTCGACGCGTAGGGCACGCCCTCGGCGTCCTTCTCGCCGGCGCCGATGAGGATCCCCGACGCGTCGGGAAGTTCGGTGCCGGGCGGCAGCGCGAGGGCGACCACGGCCATCGACGCCAGCTCGACCTCGCCGAACGCCTGGGACGCGGCCGGGACGAGGTCGGTGAGCAGCTTGCGCGCGGCAGGGGCGGGCACGGCGAGCACGACGGCGTCGACGTCCACCGGGGTGTCCTCGGGAGCATGGGCCGGGGCGGCGGCGCCCACGTCGAGGCGCCAGCCGTTCGCGGTGCGGGTCAGGGCGCGGACGGTGGCGGAGGTGCGCACGGTGGCGCGGGACAGCTCGCGCAGGCGGTCGAGGAGTGTGGTCAGGCCGCCGGTCAGCGTGCCGAACACGGGCGCGGTGCCGGGGGTCTTCGGCAGCAGGGCGGCCGCGGCGTCGGTGAGCGACCCGGCGCCGTCGGCGACGGCCTTGGCCAGGCCGGGCATGGTCGCGCGCAGGCCGAGGCCGTCGGCGCCGCCCGCGTAGACACCGCCGAGCAGCGGGTCGACGAGCCGGTCGACGAGCTCGTCGCCGAAGCGGGTGCGCAGCAGCGGGCCGAGGGCCACGTCGGCGGCGGTGAGCTCGACGGGGCCGAGGGAGCGTTCCTTCTCGACGGCGAGGCGGCCGTCTTCCGAGAGCACGCCGGCCACGGCGTCGGCGGAGGCGGGCACGCCCATGACCGTGCCGGGCGGGAGTCCCGCGACGGTGCCGCCGGCGTGGATCTTGGCGCGCGCCTTCGTGGGGTGGACCAGGCGCTCGCCCAGCCCGATCTCGGCGACCAGCGCCGTGACCTCGGGCCGGCGGGCGAGGAAGGCTTCGGCGCCGACGTCGTAGGGCACGCCGCCGACCTCGGCCGTGCGGAGCTTGCCGCCGACTGCGGGGGCGGCTTCGAAGACGGTGATCGCGACGGCGTCGCCGAGCAGCGTCCGCAAACGGTAGGCCGCGGTAAGGCCGGAGATGCCGCCGCCGACGACGGCGACGTGCTTCACAGCGAGTGCACCAGCTCGGCAACGCGGGTGAGGACCTCGGGCTCGACGCTCGGCAGCACGCCGTGGCCGAGGTTGAAGATGTGCCCGTCGGCCGCGCGGCCCTCGTCGACGATCCGGCGGACCTCGGCCTCGATCACCGGCCAGCCCGCGTAGAGCAGCGCCGGGTCGAGGTTGCCCTGCACCACGGCCGTGCCGCCGAGCCGGCGCACGGCCTCGTCGAGCGGCACGCGCCAGTCGACCCCGACGACGTCGGCGCCCGCGTCGCGCATCGCCACGAGCAGCTCGCCCGTGCCGACGCCGAAGTGGATCCGCGGCACGCCGTAGCCCGCGACGCCGGCGAGCACCTTCGCGGAGTGCGGCTGGACGAACTCGCGGTAGTCGCGCTCGGACAGCGCGCCGGCCCACGAGTCGAACAGCTGGATGGCGTCGGCGCCCGCGTCGAGCTGCGCACGAAGGAACGTGAGCGCGATGTCGGCGAGGCGGCCGGCGAGCTCGTGCCAGAGCTCGGGTTCGGCGTGCATGAGCGCCTTGGTGTGCTCGTGGTTGCGGCTCGGGCCGCCCTCGATGAGGTAGCTGGCCAGCGTGAACGGCGCGCCGGCGAAGCCGATCAACGGCGTGTCGCCCAGGCGTTCCATCAGCAGGCCCACGCCCTCGGCCACGCGCTCGACCTGCTCGGTCTCCAGCAGCGGAATCGCCCGCACGGCCTTGCGGTCGCGCACCGGCTCGGCCACCACGGGCCCCGTGCCGGGCACGATGTCGATGTCCAGGCCCGCGGCCTTCAGCGGCACCACGATGTCGCTGAACAGGACCGCCGCGTCGACGCCGTGCCGGCGCACCGGCTGCAGCGTGATCTCGGCGAGCATCTCGGGGTCGAAGCACGCGTCGAGCATCGCGACGCCCTCGCGCAGCTTCCGGTACTCCGGCAGCGACCGCCCGGCCTGGCGCATGAACCACACGGGCGTGCGCACGGGCTTCTCCCCGCGCGCTGCGGCCAGGAACGGTGACTCCGCCAGCACACGCCGCGCGGCGACAGCCGGGGCCGTTTCGGACGCGAAGGACTCAGACACAGACGAAAGCTCAGGCACGAAGCCCATCGTCCCACGCCTTGTGCTCCCGCCTGGGCGGGGCAGCCCCGGTGCCGGGTTCGGCCGCGTTCGTCCTCCGTTGCTCGCGGGCGGCGAGCAGCCGGCGGGCCGCTCGGCGGCCTGCGCGCCGAGCCCTTCGGATCCGATCGCCGAGCTGCGTGCCGCCCTCGCCGGGTCGGCTCCCACTGTTCCCCGACCCCCTCGGCCCGACCGCCGAAGCCGCGACCAGCACTGCCACCGAAGCCGTCCTGATCAAGCCTCCGCGCCTGATTCGTCCGCCCCGGCGACGCACCGGTGGACCACTGGGCCGGTCGGGTCGTCCCTCGGCGCGCCTGCGTCCGCAACGGGGCGTCGCCGCCCTACAGTCGTTGCGTGACCGCGATGACGCCAGTGCCCGAACTCTTCCGCGAAGCCGTCGCGGCGCTGAAGTCCGTGCGGCCGCGTCCCGAGGTGCGGCTGGAGACCATGCGGGCGCCGCAGCGGCTGGCGCCGTGGTCGTTCGCCGTGAGCTGTGAAGTGGAGGGGCCGGCGGACGTGCTGGCGTCGGGGCGGCTGGTGCTGCTGCACGACCCCGACGGCCAAGAAGGCTGGGACGGCGTCCTGCGGCTGGTCATGTACGTGCGGGCGGAGCTCGACCGCGAGCTGGCCACCGATCCGTTCCTGCCCGCCGTCGGCTGGTCGTGGCTGACCGATGCGCTGGAATCGTCGGGCGCCTCGTGGACGGCACTGGGCGGCACGGTCACGGAAACCTCGTCGGCGCGGTTCGGCGAAATCTCCGGGCCCTCGCGCACCGACGACCTCGAGCTGCGGGCGTCCTGGACGCCCACCGACGCCGCGCTGCGCGCCCACGGCTACGCGTTCTGCCAGGTGATGGCGAGCGTCGTGGGGCTGCCGCCGGTCGGCGTAACGCTGTTCGAACAGCGCCAGAGCTCCTGATCCACCGAAGTTCACCCGGACGGGCCGCCTGTCCGGGGCCTTCGCGCGCCCTCAGAACGTCCAGGAGCGCCCAGGAGCGCTCGACGTGGTCTGGACAACCGACGACACCGGCGGCGGACCGAACGCGATTCTGAGAGCCGTTCACGTCCGTCCACCTGGGACCGCACGCGCTAGCACGCGCGGACGCCCACGTTCGTGAAGACCCCATGATCACGGGCTGTCATGCCCTGGTCACGCCCCCAAAGCCACCCGAGACCCCCGGAGCCCGCGATACAGCCCCGCCCGGAGCCTCTCGAAAACACTCTGTGCAAACGTGAAGAAAGTTGATCTTGCCCCGGAGGAGGGCGATTTCCGGTGTCTGGTGGACTGCGCACGAGACGTCCGGGTGGAAGCACCCGCAGGTGCACGGCCCACCTGCACGGGCGTTTCGGGTTCGGTAACTCTGTTGCATCGCCTCCGGAAGCCGTTCCGTTAGCAACGGGCTCAGCACTAGCCCGATCGTGTGACGGTGAACGCCCTGAGTGACGAGTCGTTTCAGATAGATACCCATTCGATCCCCCCGTAACGGCCCCGGGGCGGCTACAGTGCCTTCGACGACACCACTTTCGGTCTAAAGCTGGCGCGGCTGAACGGCCGAAGGTCCCGGTGCCGGTCGGGGGGCACGACCGACTCCAGGGAGGTAGTGACGTGGCTACCGTCGGCATTTCTCAGGCCGTTCGATCCACGCCAGCCGGTGCATTGCCGGCGAGCATGGTTCCGCACCCGCGGGAAGAGCTTTTTTCCGTGTTGGTGGTCGATGACCACCCGCTTTTGAGGGAGGCAATCGCAGCACGACTCGCACAGATGGGTGCGGGCACGGTCCACGAAGCCGCCACGGTGGCCGAGGCGAGGGCGCGAGCACAGGCCACCGGCCCGTGCGACCTGGCGATCCTCGATCTCGGACTGCCGGACGGCAGCGGCATCGAGCTGGTTACGGAACTCCGTAGCCACGGATGGCCGCGCGTGGTGGTGCTCGCATCGTCCGACGACCCGTACGCGGTTCGGTCGGCGTTCCAGGCCGGCGCCCAGGCGTACCTGCTGAAGTCCGCGTCGCCGGTGGTTGTCACCGACGGCGTGCGCAGGGTCCTGGAAGGCGGCGTGTACGCCGACCCGAGCGTGGCCCCGGTTTTGGCGACCGGCACACGGGTCGCGGGTACCGACAACACCCCGCGTGAGCTCTCCGCCCGTGAGGTCGAGGTGCTCCAGCTCGTCGCCGACGGGCAGTCGAACAAGGAGATCGGGGAGGAACTTTCCCTCTCCGCGCTCACCGTGAAGTCGCACCTCTCCCGCATCGGGCGCAAGCTCGGCACGGGTGACCGGGCACAGATGGTCGCATTGGCAATGCGCGCCGGTGTGATCCGCTGACGAAGGCAGACAAAGGCCCTGCGGGGCGGGCGGACCAGGCGCGGTACGCCCGTCCCGTAGGGTCGTCAGCTATGGGAAGTGCACAGGCGGACGGCGCCCGGACCGGAGAGACCACCACCGAGGACGCCGGATCGCCCGTGCTGCTACGCGAGCCCGCCGAAGGCACACCCCCCGTGGTGACCGATCCGGCGGCGCTCGCCGAGGCGTGCGCGCGGCTCGCCGCCGGAACCGGTGCCGTGGCCGTGGACACCGAACGGGCGTCCGGCTACCGCTACTTCCCCAAGGCCTACCTCGTGCAGCTGCGCCGCGAAGGCTCCGGCACGGTGCTGCTCGACCCGATCGCGCTGGCCGACGACCTCGCGCCCCTGCGCGAAGTCCTCAACGACACCGAGTGGGTGCTCCACGCCGCGTCCCAGGACCTGCCGTGCCTGGCCGAGCTGGACCTGCGCCCCAAGAGCCTCTTCGACACCGAGCTGGCCGGCCGGCTGGCGGGCTACGAGCGCGTGGCGCTGGGCACTCTCGTCGAACTGCTGCTCGGCTACACGCTCGAGAAGGGCCACAGCGCCGCCGACTGGTCGAAGCGGCCGCTGCCCGTCGACTGGCTCAACTACGCCGCCCTCGACGTCGAGCTCCTCAACGAGCTGCGCGAACGTCTCGAGGTCGAACTGGAGTCCCAGGGCAAGCTCGAGTGGGCGCGGCAGGAGTTCGAGGCCGTGCGCACCGCGCCGCCGCCCGCCCCGCGCGCCGAACCCTGGCGCCGCACGTCGGGCGTGCACAAGATCCGCAACCCGCGCGGCCTCGCCGCCGTGCGCGAGCTGTGGCAGGCCCGCGACGAGCTGGCCCGCAAACGCGACCGCGCCCCCAGCCGCATCCTGCCCGACAGCGCCATCGTCAACGCCGTGACTTCCGACCCGAAGACCGTCGAGGAGCTGCAGGCCCTGCCGGTGTTCAGCGGCCGCGTGCAGCGCAAGTACACAGCCAGCTGGCTGCGGCACCTGCAGGCGGCCAAGACGCTGCCCGCGAGCGAGCTCCCCAGCCCCACCCAGCCGTCCGACGGCCCACCCCCGGTCAACCGCTGGGCCGACAAGGACCCCGACGCCGCCGCCCGCCTCTCCGCGGCGCGCGCGGCGCTGGCCGCCATCGCCGAGGACCGCCGGCTGCCGGTGGAAAACCTCATGCTGCCGGACCTGGTGCGCCGCACGTGCTGGCGCCCGCCGACGGACCTGTCGGAAGACGGGGTGGCCGCGGTGCTGCAAGCGGGCGGGGCCCGGCCGTGGCAGGTGGAGCTGACCGTGGGGGCGCTGAGCAAGGCGTTGCACACGACGGCTTCTGCCTGAAATTCGCGGGCTTGTCGGCAGGACCCAGCCTGGCGGCAGGCCAGGTTTCGCACCGGATCGAACCACCCACATGAGCCGCCGGCGGCCACGGCAACCGATCCGCCCGCGGCTTGCCGTGGAGAACCGCCGGTGCCGGCGTGGCGCGGCCGGCCTGAGCCGCTGCTGCGCCTGCCGTCGATGGCAGCATCGCGCCTTGGTCCTGAAGCGGGTCACACCTCGCTGAGCCAAGCTGCAGCCTCGAGCGTCCGCGAATGGGCAGGGCCGAGGACCGCAGTGAGGCCGGCAACCACGGTTTCCAGGCCGCGGAGGGCCTCCTCGCGGTGGCCACGACACGCCGCAACGCGCGCGAGTGTCGCGTGCGCTGCGAGAAGGGCGGGGTGGCCGAGCGGCCAGGCGCCGGCGGTCAGCGCGGCGCCCGCTTCGTGTTCGGCGGCGTCGAGGTTGCCGGTCTCCAGGTAGGCCCGGGCGAGCGAGGAGCGAATCAGCAGAGACTCGCGGGAGTGTTCCGGGCGGCCGGCGAGGATCGAGCCCAGCAAGGCGGCGGCTTCCTCGGCTTCGCCAGCGCGGCGCAGGGCCGTGGCTAGAGCCTCGCGAAACGCGTCGGTGCCGTGGCGGGCGAGGAGCTCGCGCAGGGGCGCGATGGCAGCTCGCGGATCGCCCCGACCGGCGCGGATCACCAAGCCGATCGCGGCAGCCGTATCGCGCCGGCGGTCGGTGGTGGCGTGGGACGCGAGCTCGGCGAGCAAACGCTCGGCCTCGTCGAACCGGTCGAGCGCCCGCAGCACGGAGACCTTGCCGTAGCCGATCGTCAGCGTCACCGCGTGGGCCGGGCCGAGTTCTGCCGCGCAGGTGCGCAGGTGGGTGTCGAGCACGTCAAGCGCCTCCGCGTAGCGCGCCGCAACCACGAGCGCTTGCGCGACGAGGAGGCGGGCGTGGAACGTGCCGGGCTGCTTCGCGCCCCACGTTCGTTCGTAGGCCTCGGCGGTCTGCGCCAGAACCGGGATGGCCTCGTCCGGGCGGCCCTGCTCGACCTGGCTGAGGGCGAGGTTCGTCCAGGCGGCCAGCGTGTTGGGGTGTCGCGCGCCGACCACCCGCGCCTCGGCGGGCGCAAGCTCCGCGAACAAGACTTCGGCGGCGGGCCAATCCCCCGTCTTCATGAGCAGGCAGCCCAGATCGAACCGGCGCTCCAAGGCAGCCAGGCTTTCGGGATCACGAGCCTTCGCCAGCACTGCCCGCAGCCTGGCCACCTCGTCGGCCACCGAGGGTGCGGTGCGGGAACGGAAGAGTTTCATTGCCGGCGGCCACGCGGTCTGAGCACCGGAGCAGTCTGCCGGACCCGGCCAACGCGGTCGAGGACCGCTTGTGCCCAGGCCTAGTGGCCGACCCACCCGGCACCGGTACAGGGAGGGCTCCGGGCGCAAGTACTCAGCCGAAGCGGTCCAGAACCTCCTGCGCCGCAAGCACTTCCGGATGTCCCACCGGCCACGCCACCGCCGCCAGCACCGCGCGGGCGTGGAACGCCGCCACCTCCGGGTCCGGGTGGATCTGCGCCAGCGTGCCGCGGTTGCGCAGCACCGGCCGCCACCCGCCCCAGAACTGGGCGACCAGGTCCGTCAGCAGGGCGGCGGCTTCGGCGTGGTCCTCGTTGGCCACGAGGGTGTCCGCGAGGCACTGCCGGAAGAAGCCGTGCCGAGGATGCCGAGCAGCAAGATCACGCAGGGGTGGCAGCGAAGCCGCCGCGTTGCCCTGTTCGGCGGTGATCTCGAGGCGCGCAGCCTCCGCCCAGTCGAGGTCGAAAGGCTTCTTCAGATGCGGCACGATCTTGTCCGCCAGTTCGCGCAGGGCCTCGTCCTGGCGGTCGGCATCGCACAGTGCGATCAAGTCGCCGAAGCGGACTTCGCGGGTCAGCGGGTCGGCGTCGCCGAGTTCGGAGGCGCAGTAGCGGACCACCGACGCCGACGCGGCGACACGCTCGTCGATGCGGTTGGCCACACCCAGGGCCTCGACGAGCATGCGGCGGCACCAGATCGTGGCGGCTTCGGGGCCCCAGGTCTGCTCGTAGACGTCCTCCGTCTCGGCCAGCAGGGGCACGGCCTCGTCGGGGCGGCCCTGCCCGGACCACGACATCGCGAGCTGCACCCAGAGGCGCAGCGTCTCCTTGCTGCGCGGGCCGAATTCGCGGGTCATGGGCGGGACGAGCTCGCGGAAGACCGGCTCCGCGTCGCGCCATTCGCCCAGTTCGCCCAGCCGGACGGCGACCCCGAAGCGCTCCAGCAGGTCACGCGCGCCTTCGCGGCCGCGCGACCACGCCGCCGAGCCACGCAGCGCGGCTGCCTCGTCGAACGGTCGCGAACGGAAGAACTTCACAGGCACCACCGAAGCGATGTGTCCACAATGCGCATTATGTCCGACCGTCCACAGTGAGCAGCGCGCGGGCCGCCGCTCGCAGCGTGTCGTCCGGTTCGCCGAGGCCGGCCAGCCGGACGACGGCGTCGGCCGCTTCGCGAGCGTGGGCCTCGACGTCGAGCGCCGGGTCGTCGCGGCGCGTGATAGCGGTGCTCTCCACCAGGCCGAACACCAGGTCCGTGCGGATCGCGGGCGCACCGGCGATCCGCACGAGCGTGCCGTACGCGGCCTTGAGCTCGGCCCGATCCGCGCGGAACCCCGCGAGGTTCGGCGACGACACCTCGGGCAGCAGGTACAGCGCGCCGATGTTGTGCCGGGCCCCGCCGAGCAGCCGCACGTCCGCGTAGGCCAGCGCCCACAGCCGCACGCTCGCCGGCTCAGCCGAGGGCGAGGAGACCAGCCCGACCGCGACCGCCAGGGAAGGCCGGACCGTGGCCGCCAGCAGTTCGGCCAGGATGTCCTCCTTGGCCGGGAAGTGGTAGTACAGCGACGCCTGCCGCAGGCCCGCGCGCTCGGCGATCGCGCGGGTGGTGGTCGCCGCGTACCCGGCGCCGGTGAACAACTCCCCCGCCGCGTCGAGCACCGCCTCGCGCGCGTCCTGGCGGCTCGCCGCCGCGCCGCTCGCGCGCGGCCGCCCCACTCCCGTCGCCTTCCCGTCCACCCGACCGATCCTGCCAGGCGCCCCGTCGTGTTACGCGCGACAGCCCCTTCCGGAAACACCCGTTAACACTCGCCTTACGCGGGCGAGACGGCAGCGACCCACCGGCGGCTTAATTTCGGTCAACCGATCGAAATACCCGCCAGCAGACGGGAGCCTCGCATGCCCGCGCCCTCGGTCCCCTCCGACGACCTCACGCAGTTCGGCTATCGCCAGGAGCTCCGCCGCAGCTTGGGCGGCTTTTCCGCCTTCGCGGCCGGCTTCTCCTTCGTCTCGATCCTCACCACCGTCTTCCAGCTCTTCGGGTTCGGCTACACCTTCGGCGGCCCGCTGTTCTTCTGGTCGTGGCCGTTCGTGCTCGCCGGGCAGATCCTCGTCGCGCTCGTCTTCGCGGAGCTGGCCGCCCGCTACCCGCTCGCCGGATCCGTCTACCAGTGGGCCAAGCAGCTCGCGCGCGGTTTCGCCGGCTGGCTCGCCGGCTGGATGATGCTGCTCGGCTGCGTTGTCGCACTCGCCGCCGCGGCGATCGCGCTGCAGATCGTGCTCCCCTCGGTGTGGAGCGGGTTCCAGCTCGTCGGCGGCGACCCGTCGGTGACGTCGCCGACCGGTGCCACGAACGCCGTGCTGCTCGGCACGCTGCTGATCGTCTTCACCACGGTGGTCAACGCCGCCGGAGTCCGCGTGATGGCCCGCATCAACGACGTCGGGGTCGCCGCGGAGCTGATCGGCGTCGTCGTGCTCATCGGCGGCCTGGCACTGTTCGCCGTGCGCGGGCCGCAAGTCGTGGTGCACAGCGTCCCGGTGAGCGATGGCGCCTCCGCGGCCGGGATCGGCGGCGTGCTCGCTTCGGCGCTGATGGCCGCGTACGTGCTGTACGGGTTCGACACCGCGGCCTCGGTCGCAGAGGAGACGCGCGACGCCCGCCGGGCGGCCCCGCGAGCCGTGCTGCGCGCAGTGCTCGTGTCCGGCCTCGGCGGCCTCGCCGTGGTGCTCACCGCGCTCATGGCCGCACCGAGCCTCACCGACGGCGAGCTCGCCGGGCACGGCCTGCCGTACGTGATCACGGCCGTCTTCGGCGACACCTTCGGCCGGGTCTTCCTCGCCGACGTCGCGATCGCCGTGATCGTCTGCACGCTCACCATCCAGACCGGCACCATCCGGCTGATCTACGCGATGGCCCGCGACAACGCGTTGCCGTTCTCCGCACGCCTCTCCGGCGTCAACCCGCGCACCGGCACGCCGCTGTGGCCCGCCGTCATCTCCGGTGCGCTGGCGATCGCGCTGCTCGGCGTGAACGTCGGCAATCCGACGCTGTTCAGCACGATCACCGGCACCTCGGTGGTCGTGGTCTACCTCGCGTACCTGCTGGTCACCGGCCCGCTGCTGGTGCGCCGGCTGCGCGGGCGCTTTCCCGCCGAGCCCGGTCTGTTCTCGCTGGGACGCTGGGCGGTCCCGGTGAACGTCGCCGCGGTCGCCTACGGCGTGGTGATGATCGTGAACATCGCCTGGCCCCGCGCGGAGATCTACGACCTCGCCGGCTCGGGTTCGCCCTGGCTGCTGCTGTTCCCCGTCGAGTTCGTCGGCGCCGCCCTGCTGATCGGCTGGTTCTGCTGGCTGCGGCTGCGCCGGACCACCGCCCCCGCCCTCGAACCCGCGGTCTGAGAGGACGTCCATGAGCACCACAGCAACCACGTACGGCGCGCGCGACCACGCCCGCGCCCAAGCCGGCACGGTCGTCGACACGATGCCGACGATCCCGGCGACCGGGTGGCCCGCGCCGCCCGGAGTCGAGCCCGCCGCGCTGACCTGGGCCGAGACCGTGGCGGGCGGCGGCTACACGCACAAGGTCCTCGCGCGCGGCACCCGGCTGCGGCTCACCGACCTCGAGGGCGACGCCTGCGCGCACCTGCTGCTGTTCAACGCCGACGGGCCGTGGGAACGGCTCAACGTCGCCGACACCGTGAAGGTGCAGTGGAACGCCTACCTCGGGGAATCCGTCGCACTGCTCTCGGACCAGGCCCGGGTGCTCGCGACCGTCGTGGCCGACACCGGCGGCCGGCACGACGCGTTGTGCGGTACGTCCACTGTGGACGGCAACACCGAGCGCTACGGCGACGGCGCACCTGAAGGTCCCTCGCCGGCCGGGGTACCGCTGTTCACGCTGGCGGCGGCGAAAAACGGCCTGGAGCCACGGGATCTGCCGCCCAGCCTGTCGTTCTTCCAGGGTGCGCGGGTCGACACGGACGGCGGGCTCGAGTTCACCGGCTCCGCGGGCGCCGGGGCCTCGGTCGACCTGCGCGTCGAACTGCCGGTGGTCGTGCTCCTGGCCAACACCGCGCATCCGCTCGACCCGCGCGAGGACTACACCGTGACGCCGCTGCGCGTCCTCGCCTGGCGGGACCGGCCCACGACTCCGGACAGTCCGGAGTGGACCCACACGCCGGAAGCTCGGCGGGCGTTCGAGAACACCGCCGACTACCTCACCGCCCGGGGGCTCGCATGACCACGACCGTGCTCGACGTCGAAGTGCCCGCGCGGGCGCCGTTCTCCACCGTGCTGCGCCGCGGCCAGGAGCTCACGATCATCGACCTCGGCGGCAACCAGGCCGTCGACTTCCTCTGCTACGACGCGAACGACACCTCCCGCCGCTACAGCGCCGCGGTGACGATCGCCGCGCAGCGCAACATCTTCCTCACCACGGGCAGCGTGCTGCGCACCGGCGAGGGCGCGCCGCTGGTCACCGTCGTCGCCGACACCTGCGGCCGCCACGACACGCTCGGCGGCGCGTGCAGCAAGGAGTCCAACAGCCTTCGCTACGGCCAGCACACGCGGTTCCAGCACGCCTGCGCCGACAACTTCCTCATCGAGGGCAGCAAGTGGGGCCTCGGCAAACGCGACCTCGTGAGCAACGTCAACTGGTACATGAACGTGCCCGTCGAGGCCGACGGCACGCTCGGCATCGTCGACGGCCTCTCCGCGCCGGGCCTGGAAGTCCGGCTGCGCGCCGAGACCGACGTGCTCGTGCTCGTGTCCAACTGCCCGCAGATCAACAACCCCTGCAACGGGTTCGACCCGACGCCGGTGCGGATGGTCGTGACCGAACCGGAGCGTGCGGCGTGAAGCTGCTGGTCGCCAACCGCGGCGAGATCGCCGTGCGCCTGCTGCGCGGAGCCCGCGAGCTGGGCATCCCCACCGTCGCCGTGTACTCCGACGCCGACCGCACCGCGCCCCACGTCCGCCTGGCCGACGAGGCCGTGCGGCTCGGCCCAGCACCCGCGGCCGAAAGCTACCTGCGGGCCGACGCGATCATCCGGGCCGCGCTCGACACCGGGGCGGACGCGATCCACCCGGGGTACGGCTTCCTCAGCGAGGACACCGCGTTCGCCCGTGCCTGCGAGAGCGCAGGGATCGCGTTCGTCGGCCCGGCGCCGGAGCACCTGGAGGTGTTCGGCAGCAAGCACACCGCGCGCGAGGCCGCGATCGCGGCCGGAGTGCCGTTGCTGCCCGGCACCGGGCTGCTCGGCGACCTCGACGAAGCCCTGGCGGAAGCGGCCGGGATCGGCTATCCGGTGATGCTCAAGGCGACCGGGGGCGGCGGCGGGATCGGGATGCGCGCGTGCGCGTCGGCCGAGGAGCTGTCCGCCGCGTGGGACACCGTTCGCAGCGTCGCGGCCAAGAGCTTCGCCAGCTCCGGCGTGTTCCTGGAGCGGCTGGTGACGAGCGCCCGGCACATCGAGGTGCAGGTCTTCGGCGACGGCGCCGGCGAGATCCTCGCGCTGGGCACGCGCGACTGTTCGCTGCAGCGGCGCAACCAGAAGGTCGTGGAGGAGTGCCCTGCGCCGGATCTGCCGGACGCGGTGCGGCGGCAGCTCGCCGACGCGGCCGTGGCGCTGTGCTCGTCGGTGCGCTACCGCTCGGCCGGCACGGTCGAATTCGTCTACGACCCCGTGCGCGAGGAGGCCGCGTTCCTCGAGGTCAACACACGGCTGCAGGTCGAGCACCCGGTGACCGAGGCGGTGTACGGCATCGACCTGGTCGGCTGGATGCTGCGGCTCGCCCAGGGCGACCGCGGGATGTTCACCACCGCACCCGGAACCACCTCACCCGAGCCGCACGGGCACGCGTTCGAGGCCCGCGTCTACGCCGAGGACCCGAGCGCGAACCACCGGCCGAGCGCCGGACTGGTCACCGGCGTCTCGCTGCCGCCGGGCGTCCGCGTGGACACGTGGATCGAGGCCGGCACCACCGTCACCACGCACTACGATCCCCTGCTGGCCAAGGTGATCTGCACCGGAACCGATCGCGCGGACGCGCTGGCGAACCTGCGTGCGGCCCTCGCGGTCACCGGTGTCGGCGGGCTGCGCACCAACCTCGGTCAGCTCCGCGCCGCGGCCGTCGATCCGGCGTTCACCAGCGCCACTCACGACACCGCCACGCTCGACGGCGTCACCGACGACGAGCCGCGGATCGACGTCGTGCGCGGCGGCACGATGACCACCGTGCAGGAGTGGCCGGGCCGCACCGGGTTCTGGCACGTCGGGGTGCCGCCGTCCGGCCCGATGGACGACCTGTCGCTGCGGCTGGGCAACCTGGCGCTCGGCAACCCCGAGGGCGCGGCCGGCCTGGAGTGCACTGTGGACGGTGTCACGCTGCGGTTCTCCGCCGACACCACTGTCTGCGTCACCGGTGCCACGGCACCCGTGCTGCTCGACGGTGCCCCGGCTCCCGGGTGGACGCCGATCGTGGTCCCGGCCGGCGGCACGCTCGATGTCGGCGCGGGCACGGCCGGGCTGCGCAGCTACGTGCTCGTGCGGGGCGGACTCGTCGTGCCCGAGTTCCTCGGCAGCGCGGCGACGTTCACGCTCGGCCGGTTCGGCGGCCACGGCGGCCGGGCGCTCGCGGCGGGCGATGTGCTCACGCCCGGCGCCGAGCCCGCGGACCCGGTCGCCGGCGCCGTCCCCGCCGGCGACCGGCCGCGGCTGGGTACACAGTGGACGATCGGCGCGCTGGAAGGACCGCACGCGGCGCCGGAGTTCTTCACGCCGGCCGACATCGAGACCTTCTACCGCACCGACTGGCAGGTGCACTTCAACTCCGCGCGCACCGGCGTCCGGCTCGTCGGGCCGCGCCCGCAGTGGGCGCGGGAGGACGGTGGTGAAGCCGGGCTGCACCCGTCCAACATCCACGACACGCCCTACGCGATCGGCGCCGTCGACTACACCGGCGACCTGCCGATCCTGCTCGGCCCGGACGGCCCGAGCCTCGGCGGGTTCGTGTGCCCGGCGACGGTCGCCACCGGCGAGCGCTGGAAACTCGGCCAGCTGCGTCCGGGTGACACCGTGCGCTTCGTCCCGATCGACACCGACCACGCCGCGGCCCTGCGCCGCCTACCGGCGGTGCCGCTGCTCGCCAGCCGAGACGCCCTCGACGACGGCGGCGTGCTCGCCCGGCGGATCGCACAGGACGGCGAGCCGTCGGTGACCTACCGGCGCAGCGGCGATGACAACCTGCTCGTCGAATACGGCGACATGACCCTCGACCTCGCGCTGCGGATGCGCGTCCACGCGCTGGCGGAGCGCCTCGCCGCCGAAGGCGTGCCGGGGATCGTCGACCTCACGCCGGGCATCCGGTCGCTGCAGGTGCACGTCGACCCGGACGCGCTGCCGGTCGGCAAGGCCCTCGGCCTGGTGCGCGAGCTGGAAGGCGACCTGCCGGGCACCGCGGACCTGGTGGTGCCGAGCCGCGGGGTGCGGCTGCCGCTGTCGTGGGACGACCCGGCGACGCGCGAGGCGATCGAGCGGTACATGACGGGCGTGCGCGACGACGCCCCGTGGTGCCCGTGGAACATCGAGTTCATCCGCCGCGTCAACGGTCTGTCTACTGTGGACGAGGTCTACCGCACGGTGTTCGACGCCGAGTACCTCGTGCTCGGCCTCGGCGACGTCTACCTCGGCGCCCCCGTCGCCACCCCGCTGGACCCGCGGCATCGGCTGGTGACCACGAAGTACAACCCGGCCCGGACGTGGACGGCCGAGAACTCCGTCGGCATCGGCGGCGCCTACCTGTGCATCTACGGAATGGAAGGGCCGGGAGGGTACCAGTTCGTCGGCCGCACCGTGCAGGTGTGGAGCGGCTGGCACCAGCGCGGCGCGTTCAAGCCGGGGTCGCCGTGGCTGCTGCGGTTCTTCGACCGGATCTCGTGGTACCCGGTGTCGGCCGACGAGCTGCTGGACCTGCGGGCGCGCGGCTCCGCCGGGCAGCTGGAGCTCGACATCACCGACGGGGAGTTCCGCCTCGCCGACTACCAGCGGTTCCTGGCCGACAACGCCGAGAGCATCGCCGGGTTCCGCACCACGCAGTCGGCGGCGTTCGAGGCGGAACGCCGCGCGTGGGCCGCCGCGGGCGAGTTCGACCCGAAGCCGGAACCCGTCACGAGGCCGCCGGCCCGCGTGCAGGCGCCGCCGGGCGGCCACGTCGTCGAGGCCCCGTTCGCCGCCACGGTCTGGCGGGTGGACGTCGAGCCCGGCACGCGGGTGGACCACAGGCAGTCGCTGGTCACGCTGGAAGCCATGAAAACCGAGGCGCGCATCCCCGCGCCCGCCGATGGAAAGGTGCTCGAGGTGCTCGTGTCCCCCGGTGACCAGGTCGCGCCCGGCACCCCGCTGGTGGTGCTCGGATGATCCGCGAACGCGTGCACGCCGCGTACCGGCGGATCGAGCAGGTCGACCGACCCGAGATCTGGGTCGGCCTGCGCCCGGAGGCCGAGCTCCTGGCCGAAGCCGAAGCACTCGAGGATCGGTACACCGCCGGGGATCCGCTCCCGCTCTACGGGCGGCTCGCCGCGGTCAAGGGCAACATCGACGTCGCCGGGTTGCCGACCACCGCCGGGTGCCCGGCGTATGCCTACGAGCCCGAAGCGGACGCACCCGTCGTCGCCCGGCTGAAGGCGGCGGGTGCGCTGGTGCTCGGCACGACGAACCTCGACCAGTTCGCCACCGGGCTGGTCGGCACGCGCAGCCCGTACGGCCCAGTGCGCAACGCGGTCGATCCGGCGTACGTGTCGGGCGGGTCGAGCTCGGGGTCCGCGGTCGCCGTCGCGCTGGGGATCGCGGATCTCGCACTCGGGACGGACACGGCGGGCTCGGGCCGCGTCCCGGCGGCGTTCAACGGGATCGTCGGGCTGAAGCCGACGCCGGGGCTGCTGCCGACGGACGGCGTCGTGCCGGCGTGCGCGAGCATCGACTGCGTGTCGATCTTCGCGCGCACGGTGGGCGAAGCGGAGCTCGCGCTGCGGTGCCTGTCGGAAGAGAGCGCGGTCCGGATCGGCGTCCCGGCTTCCCTGGGCCCGCTGGAGGACGGCTGGGCCGAGGCGTATGCCGCGGCGGTCGCGGACTACGCCGCGGCCGGTGCGGTGGTGACCACTGTGGACTTGTCGCCTTTTCTCGCCGCGGCGCGGCTGCTGTACGAGGGTTCGTTCGTCGCCGAGCGCTACACCGCCGTCGGCGAGTTCGTCGAGAAGCACCGCGACGACGTCGACCCGACCGTCGCGGGCATCATCACCGCGGCCCGCGACCTCCCCGCGCACCGGGTGTTCGCCGACCAGGCCACGCTCGCCGGGCTCAAGCGCGAGGCCGATGCCATGCTCTCCACTGTGGACGCCCTGTTGCTGCCGACCACCACCGGGCACCCGACGCTCGCCGAGGTGGCCGCGGACCCGGTCGGCACGAACGCCGCCCTCGGTCGCTTCACAAACTTCGCCAACCTGCTCGGCTTGTCCGCGCTCGCCGTGCCCGCGGGGACGGTCGGTGGGCGGCCGTTCGGGGTGATGCTCGTCGGCCCGGCCGACGCGGACGCGAAGCTGGCGGCGCTGGCCCGCGGCGTCGAGGACCGCGTGCGCCTCGCGGTTGTCGGGGCGCACCTGCGGGGGCAGCCGCTCAACCACGAGCTGACGTCTCGCGGCGGCCGCTTCGTCACCGCAACCGAGACCGCGCCCGAGTACCGGCTGCACGCGCTGGCCACGACCCCGCCGAAACCGGGGCTCGTGCGCGTGGCCGAAGACGGCGTCGCGATCGCGGCCGAGGTGTGGGATCTCCCGGTGGCCGGCTTCGGCGCGTTCGTGGCGGCGGTCCCGGCACCGCTGGCGATCGGACGGGTGCGCCTGCACGACGGTTCGGAGGTCTCGGGGTTCCTGTGCGAGCCCGCGGCGCTCGCCGCCGCGGAGGACATCTCGGCGAAGGGTGGCTGGCTCGCCCACCTGCGTTCCTGAGGGCCGGGGCCGCCCGGGAGTGTGCCGTCGCCCACTCGTCCGGGCCACTCCCCTGGTTACCCGTGGGTAACAAGGGCTATCGTGCGGACAGGATTTCTGTCTACTTCAGGAGCATTCGTGGCCGCACCAGCAACGCCGCCTCTTGCGCCGACCGCGCGTGGGGTACGCAACGTCGTGTTCGTCGAAGGGGTACGCACCCCCTTCGGCAAGGCGGGTGACAAGGGCATCTACGCCGGGACCCGCGCGGACGACCTGGTCGTCAACGCCATCCGTGAGCTGCTGCGGCGGCACCCCGAGCTGCCGCCCGAGCGCGTGGACGACGTCGCCATCGCCGCGACGACCCAGATCGGCGACCAGGGCCTGACCATCGGGCGCACGGCCGCCCTGCTGGCCGGCCTGCCGAAGTCCGTGCCGGGCTTCGCGATCGACCGCATGTGCGCCGGCGCGATGACGGCCGTGACCACGGTCGCGAGCGGCATCGGCTTCGGCGCTTACGACATCGCCATCGCCGGCGGCGTCGAGCACATGGGCCGCCACCCGATGGGCGAAGGCGTGGACCCCAACCCGCGCATCATCGCCGACAAGCTCGTGGACCCGACCGCGCTCGTCATGGGCCAGACCGCGGAGAACCTGCACGACCGGTTCCCCGAGATCACCAAGGAGCGCACCGACGCCTACGCCGCGCGCAGCCAGGAGCGCTATGCCGAGGCCGTGAAGACCGGCAAGATCGGCCCGGAGCTCGTACCGGTCGCCACCCGGTCGAAGGAACTCGGCTGGGGACTGGCCACTGAGGACGAGCCGCCGCGCCCGGGCACGACCGTGGAGCAGCTGGCGAAGCTCAAGACGCCGTTCCGGCCGCACGGCCGCATCACCGCGGGCAACGCCGCGGGCCTCAACGACGGCGCGACCGCGTCGCTCCTCGCCGACGAGGAAACCGCGCGCGAGCTGGGCCTGCCCGTCGCGATGCGGCTGGTCGGCTACTCGTTCGCCGGCGTCGAGCCCGAGGTCATGGGCATCGGCCCGATCCCGGCGACGGAGAAGCTGTTCAAGCGCACCGGGTTGTCGATCGACGACATCGGCCTGTTCGAGATCAACGAGGCGTTCGCCGTGCAGGTGCTCGCCTTCCTCGACCACTTCGGCATCGACCAGGACGACCCGCGCGTGAACCAATGGGGCGGCGCGATCGCGTGCGGCCACCCGCTGGCCTCGTCCGGCGTGCGGCTGATGACGCAGCTGGCGCGCCAGTTCGCCGAGCGCCCCGACGTGCGCTACGGCATGACCACCATGTGCATCGGCATCGGTATGGGCGGCACCGTGATCTGGGAGAACCCGGCGTTCGAGGGGGCGAAGTAAATGACTTTCACCGCTGAAGAGGCCAAGGCCACGTTCCCCGACGAGGTCGTGACCACCGCCGTCACGCGCCTGGTGAAGGTGCCCGGGCTCGCCAAGCCGGTCGCGCTGATCACGCTCGACAACGGCCACGACCACACCCGGCCGAGCACGTTCGGCCCGCAGGGCCTCGTGTCGCTCAACGCCGCGCTGGACGCGGCATTCGAGGCCGAGCCCGCGGCGATCGCGGTCACCGGCAAGCCGTTCATCTTCGCCGTCGGCGCGGATCTGTCCGGTGTGGAGGCCGTGTCGGACCCGGCGCTGGCCCGGAAGATCGCGCAGACCGGCCACGACGTGTTCCGCCGGCTCACCGAGTCGACGATCCCGACGTTCGGCTTCGTCAACGGCGCGGTGATGGGCGGCGGGCTCGAGCTCGCGCTGTCGTGCCACTACCGCACGCTCTCGGAGAACACCGCCGCGATCGCGTTCCCCGAGGTGTTCCTCGGCCTGTTCCCGGGCTGGGGCGGCACGCAGCTGCTGCCGAACCTCATCGGGGCCGACGCCGCCGTGACCGTGATCATCGAGAACGCGCTGGCGCAGAACAAGATGCTCAACGTGAAGCAGGCGGCGGAGCTCGGCATCGTCGACGAGGTGTTCGGCTCGGCCGACTACCTCGAGCAGTCGCTGCTGTGGCTCGCCAAGGTCGTGAACGGCGAAGTCACCCCGGCGCGACGCGAGATCGACCGCGGCGCCGGCTGGGACGCCGCGGTCGCGCGGGCGAAGTCCATCGTGGACGGTCGCACGCACGGCGCGTCGCCGGGTGCGACGAAGGCCGTGGAGCTTCTGGAGCTGGCGCGGGAGAACGATCTCGACCGCGGGTATGCCGCCGAGACGGACGGCCTGGCCGAGCTGCTGATGTCCGACGTGCTGCGCGCCGGGCTGTACTCGTTCAACCTCGTGAACAAGCGCGCGAAGCGGCCGGCCGGTGCGCCGGACAAGTCGTTGGCGCGCAAGGTGAACAAGGTCGGCATCGTGGGCGCGGGCCTGATGGCGAGCCAGCTCGCGCTGCTGTTCGTGCGCCGCCTCAAGGTGCCGGTGGTGCTCACGGACGTCGACCAGGCACGCGTCGACAAGGGCGTCGGTTACGTCCACGACGAGATCGACAAGCTGCTCGCCCGCAAGCGCGTGTCGCCGGACGCCGCCAACCGCCTCAAGGCGCTGGTGACCGGGTCGCTCGACAAGGCCGCGTTCGCCGACGCCGACTTCGTGATCGAGGCCGTGTTCGAAGAGCTGGGAGTGAAGCAGGCGGTGTTCGCGGAACTGGAGCAGCACGTGTCGCCCGAGGCGATCCTGGCGACCAACACGTCGTCACTGTCGATCACGGCGATGGCCTCGAAGCTGCAGCATCCCGAGCGCGTGGTGGGTTTCCACTTCTTCAACCCGGTCGCCGTGCTGCCGCTGCTGGAGATCGTGCGTGGCGAGCAGACCGACGACGCCACGCTCGCCACGGCGTTCTCGGTCGGCAAGCAGCTGAAGAAGTCGAGCGTGCTGGTGAAGGACGCCACGGCGTTCGTCGTCAACCGGCTCCTGCTGCGCTTCCTCGGCGAGGTGCTGGTGTCCGTGGACGAGGGCACGCCGTTCGAGGTCGCGGACTCGGCGCTGGAGCCGCTGGGCCTGCCGATGTCGCCGCTGAACCTGATGCAGCTCGTGGGCCCCGCCATCGCGCTGCACGTGGGCGAGACGCTGCACGGCTCGTTCCCCGACCGCTTCACGGTGAGCGAGAACCTCGCCAAGTTCGTGCAGGCGGGCAAGAAGGGCGTGTGGACCTGGGACTCCTCGGGCACCGCGTCCGTCGACCCGGAGGTCGACGCCCTCTGGACGCGCGGCGGGTCGCCCTCCACGGCCGAGCAGGTGCGTGACCGCGCGCTGAACGCCATCGCCGAGGAGATCCGCATCATGCTCGACGAGGGCGTGGTCGCGGAAGCGCAGGACATCGACCTGTGCCTGCTGCTGGGCGCGGGCTGGCCGTTCTGGAACGGCGGCATCACGCCGTACCTGGACCGCGCGGGGGTTTCGGAGCGGGTGAACGGGAAGCCGTTCCTGGCTCCGGGTGTGGCTTCGGTGCCGGTGGCTTGATGTTCTCGGGGCGGCTGTCCTGTGTGGACGGCCGCCCCGGTTCGGCGCTTACGCGCAGACGTCGCCCTGTGCCTCCGGGGCGTACTTTTCCTGCGCGGCCTCGAGGTCGAACGTCTTTGTCTTCTGCGCGTCCGGGAACCGCTGCTTCAACTCCGCGGCGTAAGCGTTGAGGTCGGTGCCCGGCACCGGAAGCACGGCCACCGTCGCCGGCATGGCGCTCTCACTCGTCGCGGCGATTTTCGCCGGATCCTGCTGGTAGATCTTCTTGAACTCCATCCAGGTCAGGGCCTGGGTGTCGAGGTAGACCCGGCGGGCCTTCGGGTCGTTCCGGAGCACGGCGGCGGCGCTCCGCATCGCGTCGTCGTCGCGGAAGTAGACCTGCACGGCCATGCAAGACTGATGTCCGGTTGTCGGCGGCGATGTCCGGTTCGCCGCCAACACCATGGGCCGCACGGCTCCGGCGACCAAAAACGCGGCACCTGCGCCCAAGCCGAGCGCGACCACCAGAACCGGCGCGAGCCAGCGCCACAAACGAATCCCCATGCGCCGATTCTTCCTGACCCGTCAGAACTCTCCCGCGCGCGGGCAGGCCGGGCCCCTTTTGTCCGGCTCCACTTTCTGGCGGACGGCATTGACGTCGAAGGGCTGGGCGTTCTTCGCGGTCGGGAACCGCTTGCCGAGCTCTGTCGCGTAGGCGGTGAGGTCGGTGCCTGGCACGGGGATCACGGTCACCGAGGCCGGTATGTTCTCCGGGCCTGCCTGGGCCAGCAGATCGGGGTCGTCCTTGAACAGCTGCTGGAAGCGCACCCACGCCTCGGCCTGGGTCTCGGTGTACACGTGCCGCGCCTTCGGGTCGTCGGCGAGCGCGGCGGCGGCCCTGAGCATCTCCTGGTCGAGATCCCGCCCGGGCACACCGGCGTCGAAGAACACCTGAACGGCCGCGCACGGCCGATGCCCTGCCAGCGGCACCGGTGTGCGATCCACCGGCAGCGGAGCCGGCCGCACGGCCGCCCCGACTACTAACGCCAGCCCGACGCCCGCGCCCAGTGCGAGCACCAGCACCGGGGCGAGCCAGCGCCAGATACGCATCCCCATCATCCGATCATCACCCACGCGGCCGGGACCGGTCCCCGTCAGTACTCGCCCGCACGCGGGCAGGTCGGGGCGTCGCGAGGTTTGCCGAACTTCTCGTTGAAGGCGTTGACGTCGAGGGAGTAGACCTCCTGCGCGTCCGGGAAGCGGGTCTTCAGGCGGGCGGTGTAGGCGACGAGGTCGGTGGCGGGCGGCGGCACGACGGTGACCACCGCGGGCGAGCTCTCCTCGCCGCCCAGGCCGTTCAGGATCTCCGGATGGTCCTTGAAGCCGTCGCGCAGAGAGAGGAAGGACTCGCGTTTGGTCTCGACGAAGACCAGCCGCGCGTCGGGATCGTCGTGGAACGAGGCGGCCGCGCGCCGCATCTGCTCGTCGGTGTCGAAGTACGCCTGCACATCCCGGCACGGCTGGTGCGCGGCGAGCGGCACCGGCGTGCGGTCGATCGGCAGCGGATCCGGCCGCACGGCCATGCCGACCACGAAGGCCAAGCCGACGCCCGCGCCGAGCGCGGCCACGAAAACAGGCGCCAACCAGCGCCACAAGCGAATCCCCACGCACGATCATCAGCGCGGCGCGCGGGAACGTTACCGGGCGGGAACTCCTTGCGGACCCGACGGCAGGTGCACCGTCACCGTCAACCCGCCGCCCACCACGGGTTCCGCGGAGATCGCGCCGCCGTGGGCCTGGACGGCGGCGCGGACGATCGAGAGGCCAAGGCCCGCGCCGGAGCGGGCGGTGCGGGCGACGCCGGCGCGGCGGAAGGGTTCGAACAGCTCCGGCACAGCCGCCGGGTCCAGCAGGCCGCCCGACGAGCGCACGCGCAGCGTGGACCACTGGAGGCCAGGTGTCGTGGTGACCTCGAGCCAGCCGTTGTCGACGTTGTGGCGCACGGCGTTCTCGACGAGGTTGCCGGCGATGCGTTCGAGCAGCGCGGGGTCGCCGAAGGCGGGGGCGGCCGCCGTGGCGAACTCGGCGCGCAGGCCACGCGCCGATGCCTCCGCGCGCACAGCCGCCCACGCGCGTCCGACGAGCACCGCCAAGTCCACCGGCTCCCGCAGCACCAGGCCGGCGCCGTCGGTGCGGGCCAGGAGCAGCAGGGAGTTCACGAGCTGGCCCGCGCGGTCCGTGGCGTCGCGGACCACGCCGCCCATCCGACGGAGTTCTGCCTCGTCGGCTTCCTCGTCGGACAGCGTGACGTCGAGCTCGGTGCGGATGACCGAAAGCGGCGTGCGCAGCTCGTGGCTCGCGTTGGCGACGAAGTGGCGCTGCGCGTCGAACGCGGCCTGCAGGCGGTCGAGCATGTCGTCGAAGGTCTGGGCCAGCTCCGCCAGCTCATCGCGCGAGCGGATGTCGCCGATGCGCTCGCCCATCGACTCCACCGACAGCCGCCGCGCGGTGCCGGTGATCTCGCGCAGCGGCAGCAGCACGCGCGAAGTGAAGGTCCACGCGAGGATCGCCGCCGCGGCCACGACGAAGCAGAACGCCAGCGAGCCGAAGATCAGCACCCGATTCACGGCGTGCGTACGCAGGTGCTGCGCGAGCGTGGACGCGTCGACGTCGACCCCGTCCACGCGCACGATCGTGCCGGGCGGCATGTGCGGCACGGCGTCCACCGCGTCGCCCACGAGCGACCACGCCAGCCACAGCAGGAGCAGCCCGGCCGCGGCCACCAGCACGGTCGCGAGGATCGTGACCCGGGCCCGCAGGCTGCGTGTGCCGGGCAGGTTCACTACGCGCCGGCCTCCGCGACCGGCACGCGGTAGCCCGAGCCCACCACGGTCTCGATGATCCCCGGCTCACCCAGCTTCTTGCGCAAGGTCATCACGGTCACCCGCACCGTCGTGGTGAACGGGTCGGCGTTCTCGTCCCACACCCGCTCCAGCAGCTCCTCGCTGCTGACCACCGAACCCGAGGCCGACAGCAAGACCTCGAGCACGCCGAACTCCTTGCGCGTCAGGTCGATCGGCCCGCTCGCGCGGCGCACGATGCGCTTCGCCGGGTCCAGCTCCACGTCGCCCGCCGTGAGCAGCGGTGGCGCGGCCGGCGTCGCGCGGCGGCCGAGCGCGCGCACGCGGGCGACCAGCTCGGGGAACGCGAAGGGCTTCGCGAGGTAGTCGTCCGCACCGAGGGACAGCCCGTCGACCCGGTCGGAGACGGAACTGCTCGCGGTGAGCATGAGCACCCGCGTGAGTTCGCCCGACGCGACGATCTCGCGGCACAGCTCGTCGCCCGACATCCCGGGCAGGTCGCGGTCGAGCAGCACCACGTCGTATCGGGTGACGGACGACTTCTCATGCCCGTCGTCACCGGTCAACGCGACGTCCACCGCCATGCCCTCACGGCGCAAGCCGCGGGCGATCGCGTCGGCCAAGGGCTCTTCGTCTTCGACTACCAGAACACGCACGAGACCACAATCCCACAGTTTCCTGAGAGCACCTGAGAGACCTGAATGGACACTCCGGGCCACCTCACGCGCAGCTCACGGCGAACGTCGAGCCGGCGTCACGACCAGCGCAACGCGAACCACAGCCGCATCCTCGTCTCCGGGTCCGAAAGATCCACGCCGAGCGCCCGTTCGGCCTGCCCGATCCGGTGCCGGACGCTGTTGCGGTGCACCCCGAGCTCGGCGGCCGTGCGGTCCCAGCCGCCGTGGTTCGCGAGCCAGGTGCGCAGCGTCGGCACCAGCTCCCGGTCCTGCGCGCGGTCCACCTCCCGCAACGGCGCCAGCACCCGCTCGGCGAACCCCGCCGCGGCACCGGGCGCGACGAGCGCGTCGAAACCCAGCGGATCCGCGGCCGCCACCGGGCGCCCGAGGGCCTGCGCCCGGGCCAGCAGCAGCTCCGCCTCCGCGAGCGCGCCCGGCAGCCCGTCCGCGGTCACGGGCGACCCGGCCACCGCGAGCCAGCCGTGCTCGCGCAAGCCGTCGAGTTCCGGCGACGCACCCACCACCGCCAGGAACCGCGGCCCGGGCAGCACCTGCACGAGCGGGGTGTCGAGCCGCGCGCGCAGCCAGTCGTGGCGCACGGCGACCTCGTCCGGGCCCCGGCGGTGCGCGACCCCGGCCACGAGCCGGCACTCCCCCGTGCCCAGCAATGTCGTCAGCACGTCCACGCCGCCCTGCCCGAGCAACAGCCCGGTGGCCGCCGCGCCGAGTTGCGCGGTGTCGGACCCGGCGCGGCCGACGAGCCCGAGCAAAGCCGCGCCGACAGCGAGGATCGCGCGGTCACCACCGTCGAACCGGCGGCGACGCCCGAGCACGAGCAGGTGCGCCGCCGTCGCCTGCGGGTACACCGGCTGCGCCACCACGTACGTGCTGTCGGGCAGCTCGGTGGTCGCACTGCGGATGCCGGTGCCCGCGCGCAACGTCGTGAGCAGGTCCGTGACTTCGCGCGGCAACGGCTGCGGCGCATCGTGGCCCGCCACGAGCGCGTCCGCGGGCCCGACGAGCGCCACCCAGCCCCGCAGCCGCTCGGCCAGCGCCGTCACGAGCGCCCCCATGCCGTCGCCCGCAGCGCGCGTGAGGGCCTCACGCGCGACGGCCGTCCGGCGCTGTTCGCGTTGCCCCGCCTCGGCGAGCTCGACGGCCACGGCTCGGCTGATCGCGAGGAACGGCGTGCGCGGCGGCACGACGACCAGCGGCAGGCCGTGGCGCACGCACGCGTCGCGCAGCGGCTCCGGCAGGGTCTCCGACACCGTCGGCGTGAGGCCGAAGCCCAGCGCGGTCACGCCGGCGTCGCGCAGGCGGCGGACGTAGTGCCCGGGCTCGCGCGGCAGGTTCACCCCGGCGGTGAGCACCAGCTCGGCGCCGAGCAGGTAGGGCGCGGGATCGTCGAGCTCGCTCACGTGGGCCCAGCGCACGGGCGCGTCGAGCGCACCCGGCCGCAAAGTCTCCCTCACGACGTCGAGCGCGAGCTCCGGGTTGCCGACAACCGTCCGTAACGGAACATTCACTTCCACGGACTCGTGCTCGAGCTTCTGGGTCATTTCATCCCCGCTTCCGACGGTTCTTGGCCGGATCGTCCCATGCCGGAGCGGTGGTGCACGAACCTACGGTGGCCCGAACAACCCCGCAGAGAACCGAGGAGGACCCCGTGGGCGGCGACTACGCGGTGATCGCGCTGTACATCGCGGGCATGATCGGAGTGGGCTGGATCGGCCTGCGCCTGGCGAAGACGAAGTCCGACTACCTCGTGGCGGGCCGGCGGCTGGGCTGGTTCATGTACTCCGGCACGATGTCGGCCGTCGTGCTCGGCGGCGCGTCCACGGTCGGCGGCGTGAAGCTCGGTTACACCTACGGCGTCTCGGGCGCGTGGCTCGTGGTCACGATCGGCGTCGGCATCCTCGTGCTCCACGCGGTGTTCGCGCGGCGGCTGGTGAAGCTGCGCGTGTACACCGTCGGCGAGATGCTCGACCTGCGCTACGGCGGCCGCACCAGCGCCGTGTCCGGGGTCGTCATGTGGGGCTACACGCTCATGCTCACCGTGACCTCGACGCTGGCGTTCGCGTCGATCTTCAAGGTCCTGTTCGCCATCCCGAGCTGGGCCGGCATCGCGATCGGCGGCTCGATCGTGGTGCTCTACTCGGTGCTGGGCGGCATGTGGTCGATCACGCTCACCGACATCGCGCAGTTCGTGATCAAGACGATCGGCATCCTGTTCGTGCTGCTGCCGATCGCCCTCGTCTCCGCCGGCGGCTTCGGCGGGATGGCCGAGAAGCTCGACGCCACCTACTTCGAGTTCACCTCGATCGGCGGCGAAACCATCCTCACGTACTTCCTGATCTACACCTTCGGCCTGCTCATCGGGCAGGACATCTGGCAGCGCGTGTTCACCGCCCGCACCCCGCGCATCGCGACCGGCGGCGGCATCATCTCCGGCGTCTACTGCCTCGTCTACGGCGTGGCCGGCGCGCTCATCGGCACCGCCGCGAAGGTGCTCTACCCCGACCTCGGCAGCGCGCAGGACGCGTTCGCCACCATCGCCGAACGCCTGCTGCCGACCGGCGTGCGCGGGCTGGTGCTGGCCGCCGCGCTGTCGGCGCTCATGTCGACCTCCAGCGGCGCGCTGATCGCGTGCGCCACCACGACGACGTCGGACCTGCTGCGCAAGATCGGACTCAAGGGCGGCGAGGTGCTGCGCAACCGCGTCACCACGTTGGTCCTGGGCATCGTCGCCATCGGCATCGCGATGGTCGTGGACGACGTCGTCAACGCGCTGACCATCGCCTACGACATCCTCGTCGGCGGCCTGCTGGTCACGATCCTCGGCGCGCTGTTCTGGAAGCGCGGCACGCGCCAGGGCGCGTACGCGTCGATGGTGGCCGGCACCGGGTTCGTGGTCGCGTTCATGATCATCGACGGGGTCGCGGCCAACAGCCCGATCTACTGGGGCCTCGGCGCGAGCCTGATCGTGTACGTCGCGGTGAGCCTCGCGACGCCGCGCACCTCCGAAGCCATCCTGTCGGTCTGGACGCGGCGCTTGAACGGTTCCGCGGCAGACGAAGAGAAAGCGGCAGCGGAGACCCCGGCCGCCGCGAAGGCCTGAACACCCCAACCACGAGGAGCACACCGCAGTGAGTGACCTGCCCCCGATCGGCCCGCTCGACTCGTCGCGTGTCCCGCGCTTCGCCGGCTTCGCGACCTTCGCGCGGCTGCCGCGGATCGACGAGGTGGAGCGCGCCGACGTCGCCGTGGTCGGCGTCCCGTTCGACTCCGGCGTGTCGTACCGGCCGGGCGCGCGCTTCGGTCCCGCCGCCGTGCGCGAGGCGAGCCGGCTGCTGCGGCCGTACCACCCGGCGCTGGACGTGTCGCCGTTCGCCGAGCGGCAGGTCGTGGACGCGGGGGACATCGCGGCGAACCCGTTCCACATCGGCGAAGCGATCGAGAAGGTGCAGCAGGACGCCGAGGCGCTCATGGCCGGCGGCACGCGGCTCGTGACGGTCGGCGGCGACCACACCATCGCGTTGCCGCTGCTGCGGGCGACGGCGAAGAAACACGGTCCCGTCGCGCTGCTGCACTTCGACGCGCACCTCGACACGTGGGACACCTACTTCGGCGAGCCCTACACGCACGGCACGCCGTTCCGCCGCGCCGTCGAGGAAGGAATCCTCGACACGGCAGCGCTTTCGCACGTCGGCACGCGCGGCCCGCTGTACGGCAAGCGCGACCTCGAGGAGGACCGCCGGCTCGGCTTCGGCATCGTCACCTCCGGCGACGTGCTGCGCCGCGGCATCGACGAGACCGTCGACGCGCTGCGGCAGCGCATCGGCGACCGCCCGCTGTACATCTCGGTGGACATCGACGTGCTCGACCCCGCGCACGCACCCGGCACCGGCACGCCCGAGGCAGGCGGGATGACGAGCCGCGAGCTGCTGGAGATCCTGCGCGGGCTGCGCGACCTACGCCTGGTGGGCGCCGACGTCGTCGAGCTGGCCCCGGCCTACGACCACGCCGAGATCACCGCCATCGCGGCCTCGCATGTGGCCTACGACCTCGTGAGCCTGCTGGCGCTGGAGAAGAGCGAATGACGCGCATCGGGGGCGACGTCGTCGTCGAGACGCTGCGGGCGCTCGGTGCGGACACGGTGTTCGGGCTGCCGGGCCAGCACGCGCTGGGGCTGTTCGAGGCGCTGCGGCGCGCGGACGACGTGCGCGTGGTGAGCTCGCGGGTGGAGAACAACCTCGCGTTCGCCGCCGACGGGTTCGCCCGCGCGCGGCTGGCCGCGGACCCCCGCGGCCCGGTGCCGGTGACGCCGATGATCGTGTCGACCGGCCCGGGTGCGCTGCTGACGCTGGCCTCCTTGCAGGAGTCGCGCGCCGCGTCGGTGCCGGTGCTGGGGATCTCCAGCCAGATCCCCCTCGCCGGGCTCGGCGGCGGGCGGCACGGTTACCTGCACGAGCTGCCGGACCAGCAGGCGAGCTTTCGCGACGTCGTGAAGTCGGTGCACGTGGTCCGGACCGTCAGCCAGATCCCGACGGCGCTGCGCGAAGCGTGGACGGCGGCGGCAACCGCGCCGTACGGGCCGGTGTGGGTGGAGATCCCGCAGGACGTGCTGCTGGCGCCGGCTTCTTTGCCGACGCTGCACGACGTGACGGCGACGCCGGTGCCGCTGGAACCGTTGCCGGAGCTGGTGGCGGAAGCGTCCCGGCTGCTGGCCGCGGCGGAGAATCCGGTGATTCTCGCCGGCGGTGGCGCCCTGCGATCCGGTGCGCGCACGGAATTGCAGGCACTCGCCGAGGCGCTGCGGGCGCCGGTGGTGTCGACGTTCGGCGGCAAGGGCGTGTTCCCGTGGAACCACGAGCTTTCGGCGCGCTCGTGGCTGGAGGACTGGCACACCACGGAGTTCCTGGCCGGCGCGGACGTGCTGCTGGTGCTCGGCTCCGGGCTCGGCGAGCTGTCGAGCAACTACCGCGAGTTCGCGCCGCGCGGGCGGGTGATCCAGGTGGAGGCCGACCTCGGGAAGCTGGAGTCGAACTACCCCGCGCTGGGCATCCACGCCGACGTGCGGCTGTTCCTGCGGGCGCTGGAAGTTCCCCCGAGAGCAGCGGACGGACGCGCCGAAGCCACCGTCGAGGACCTGCTGGCCCGCGTCGAGTCGCGATTGGACAGTCAGGACCTGGCGGCGGAACGCAAGCTCGTCGACGACCTCCGCGCGGCGGTGCCGGACGGCACGCAGACGTTCTGGGACATGACGATCGCCGCCTACTGGGCGTGGTCGGCGTGGCAGCCGGACGGCGCGCCGATCCACACCGCGCAGGGTGCGGGCGGCCTCGGCTACGGCCTGCCCGGCGCGCTCGGTGCGGCCGCCACGGGCATCCCCACACTGGCCGTCTCCGGCGACGGCGGCGCGATGTACGGCCTGGCCGAGCTCGCCACCGCGAAGCAGCACGGCCTCGACGTCACGTGGCTCGTGATCGACGACGGCGGTTACGGCATCCTGCGCGAGTACCTCACCGGCGCGTTCGGCGAGACGACCGCGACCGAGCTGGCGCGGCCCGACTTCGTGGCGCTGGCGAAGTCGTTCGGGGTTCCGGCTGTGCTGTCCACTCTCGATTCCGTGGGCGCCGACGTGGCCAAGGCGTTGCGGACGCCGGGACCGTCGCTGGTCGTGCTGCCCGCCGTGCTGAAGATGTTCGCCCCGACCCACCTGGAGAAGGGGTGACCCAGGTCCCGACCTTCGTCGAGGGGCCCTGTCGCAACGGACACGGCTGTCGTGGTGGTGCGACCGAGAGACGACCGGCTAGAGCAGCTCGCGATACCGGTGCAGCATCTTGTTGAACCGGCGGAGCTTGTCGACGGCCTCCGGGGACGCGGGGTCGGGGTGGAAGTGCATGACCTTGTTGCGGATGAGCCGGATCTCGTCCAGATGCCCGACGAAGACCGCGCGGTCCAACGGCCAGCCGATTTTCGGCCAGAGTTCCTTGCTGCCCAGGATCTTCTGGTAGTCGCCGAACGTGAGCTGGTCGAAGCTGTCGATCTTCCGTGTGCAGAACGGCTGGATCGTGGGGAGGTCGAAAACGCGGTCCAGGATCCACCGCAACGTCAGGTCGAGCTCACCGAGCTGGACGAACGGTGTGGACAGTTCGCCGTAGTACCGGGCCACGTCGGTCGTGGTGACCACGCCCGAGATCGCCTGCTTCTGGTCCAGCACGAACACAAACTTGTGTTCCTGCAACACCGGGAGGACTTCGAACAGGTCACGGTCGTACGGCAGGGCTTGTGCGCTGGAGTCGACGGCGTCGGCGAGAGCAGCGTCGGGCTTGCGGTGTCTCGCTTCCGCGATCGATCGCCAAGTGATCGCGCCGCGGAGGTTACGGGGACCGTTGAGCACAGCGAGCTGGGAAACGTCGCTGAGGATCATCTTGGTGATCGCTTCTTCGAGCGTGCTGTTCGGGCTGACCGACTCGACGCCGTCCAGCTCGGTCAGGTTGCCGAGTGTGAGGCGGACGTCCAGGTCGCTGTCGCCCTCGTCGTCCTCGCCGGCTGGGATGTCTTCCTCGGGTGCGGCCTCCGCAGTGGTGTCCTCGGGAGGCGTCCTCAACTCCACGAACGTGTCGAGGGTGACCGCCCGGAAACCGGGCGAGGTCACCAGACCGTGGTTGGCCAGGTCCGCTTCGATCTGGCTGACCTGGTCGCCACGGTCCTTCGCACCCCAGAAACCCAGGAGCTCCCGGACGGAGATCTTCTCGGGTTTGTTCTCGTCTGCGCGGACGCGGGCCTGCCGGAGCCGCTCGTGGACGGCCTGGCGTCGCTGATCTTCGGACTCCTGGTGAGCCTTGGCCGCCTCGGCGTTGATCGCCTGGTCGAGCAGCTCCTGGCGGACGGCGTCCAGCAGCTTTTCCTGGCCGACTACCACCCACGCCCGCCAGCCGTCGACGGCACGCATACCGGCGGCCACCATGGCCGCCCGGGACGGCGAGCGGAACTCTTTGCCGCTCGGCTCCAGCCTGATGCGGCCCTCCTCGGTCACCGTCGCGTCGAACGTCGCGCCGATGCGCGCGCGCTTGAACTGCAGCTTGGTGCCGGGCTCGATCAATCCGGCGCTCAGCAGGTCCGAAACCATGACACGGCGACCACCGAGCAGATACATCGAGCGGCCGCCGGTCGTGTCGTCAGCTACCTCGACCACCGGTGCTCACCAGCTCCGCAGCCCGGCGAACTTGCGCCGGGCGCCGATCGCCTGGTTGAGCACCTTCTTCTCGAGTTCGGTGCGGCTCAAGCGCTCCACGCGGGTGAGTTGCAAGGCCGCGGCGACTGCGAGCAGGCTCGCCCGGTCGAGCTGCTGCGTGCGGAGGTACTCGGCGCCCTCTTCGTCGTTCTCGGCTTCCCGCAAGCGCACGACGATCGCGGCGACTTCGGCCGGCGACCTCCGCGGTTCGGCCGGTGGAGCGGGATCCTGCCGAACTCGTCGAGGTTCGGTTTCACCGACGGGTGTTTCGGCTTGCGCAACGCCGTGGCGAGCCAGAAGATCCACGAGTTTCGCGATGGTGAGGTGGCTGTACCGCCTTATCCGAAGCGCTTTCGCCACGTCCTGCATCGTCCGCTTCGACGGGTCGCGCGCGACCAAGTGACTCCGGCGTTCGTCTTCGGTGGTCAGCGCCGAGAGTTCGCGCAGAAGCCGCTCGGATTCGCTGAGTGGCTCGGCGAGCGAATTGGCCGGCGGTGCCGCGCTCGGCACACCGGAAGCGTCGACGACGGCCAACCGCGCTTCTCCGGAGGCGAGTGCCTGCAAGGTCGCTTCGTCCTGCTGCACCAGGAAGGCGAACAGCTGAGCCTGCAGGGCAACGAGCGGCTTGAGTTCGGTCACCGAGCACCAGCCTGCGTCAGCTCGAGCGCGCCCAGGATCTCATCGGCGAGCAGATCGAACTCCCGCACGACCTCGTCCTTCGCCGCGGACGTGCGCACCATCGCCGGAACGCCGCTCTCGCCGGCGTCGCCGAAGTGGCGCGGGCTGTTGCGGACCTTGTTCTCCAGCAGGGGAACCTGCGAGTTCAGGCGCACTTGCTCGATGTAGCCGTGCTGCGCGAGCGTGACCTGCTGCGAGTAGATCTGGACCATGGTGAAGACTACGCCCAGGAACTGCGGGTCGATCGGCCATTGGTCCTGGGTGCTGCGGTTGTGGTTGGCGAAGTCGTTGAACTGCTTCACCAGGGAGTCGCAGTTGCCATAGAGGTAGTCCAGGCCCAGCGTCGACAGGTAGTCCGCCTTGGCCGGCACGAGAATCTGCTCGCTGGCCACGATCGCGGTCTTGGTGACGAGGCCGAAGTTCGGCGCGCAGTCGATAAGCACGAGGTCGTACTCCTGGAACTGGCTGTCCTGCAAGGCGTTGCGCAGGCAGCCGTGCAGGTCGAGGAACTTGCGCTTCGACCCGTCGAGCGTCGTGGCGCCGCCGAGACGGGCGGCGAGTTCGAGATCGATGTCGATGAGGCCGAGGTGCGAGGAGATGAGGTCGAGCTGCCCGCCGGTGCCGGCGAGGGCCTTGTTCACCCGCTCCGGCGTGACGACGAGGTCGGCCAGCGAGACGTCCCGGCCGGGCATCTCGCCGTCGTACCACTGCTTGATCGTGCGGCCGTCCTTGAGCCGCTCCTGCCAGTCGGCGACGGAGTAGAACGAGAACGTCAGGTTGGTCTGCGGATCCAGGTCGACAAGCAGCACCCGCAAGCCCCGGGCGGCGGCCACCGCGCCGAGGTTCGCCGTCAGCGTCGTTTTTCCCACGCCGCCCTTGTAGTTCATGACCGCAACGACCCGCATTCGCATCTCCCCGGTGCTTCCGCGTCCTCGCCGACCCAGCCAGAAGACCCTGGCAGAAGCATTTTGGGGAAAGCAACGGGCGGACCGTGAAATGGACCCGAACGAGCCCGTGTAATGAGCCGATTGCCGCACTGGTACGCCAAACCGGTGGCGGCACAATCACTCTCGCACCCGATTGACAAGCAGCGCCCGGCCGCACCCCCTTTGTCGCTGCGACAACAAAAAACGACGGCGGGCCCCTTCACGAAGGGACCCGCCGTTCGCACAAAAGAGAAAACTCAGCCCCGCGGATTCTCCGCCGGTACATCCTGCACCACGCCCAACCGACCCGACGCCCACTCCGTGATCCGGCGCGCCACGTCCTGGGCGGTCAGTCCGACCCGGTCCAGCACCTCGTCCCGCGAACCGTGGTCGTGGAAGCTCTGCGGCACGGCCAGGTCGCGCAGCGGGACGTCGCAGTCGGCGTCGCGCAGGACGGCGGCCAGGGCGGAGCCGAAGCCGCCGTGGCGGCCGCTGTCCTCGACCGTCACCACGAGCTTGTGCTGTTCCGCGAGGGCGACCAGCTCGGCCGGTACCGGGACGACCCAGCGCGGGTCGACCACCGTGACGCCGATGCCCTGGTCGGCCAGGCGGTCGGCGGCCGCGAGGCCCAGCTTGCCGAACGAGCCGACGGCGACGAGCAGCACATCAGGGGTGCAGGACTCGCGAGGGCGGCGGAGCACGTCGACCGTGCCGAGGCGTTCCACGGCGGGCAGGTCGGCGCCGACGGTGCCCTTGGAGAAGCGCAGCGCGGTCGGGCCGTCCTGTACGGCGACGGCCTCGCGTAGCTCCTCGCGCAGCGTGCCCGGGTCGCGCGGCGCGGCCACGCGCATGCCGGGCACCATGCCGAGCAGCGAGAGGTCCCACATGCCGTGGTGGCTGGGGCCGTCGGGACCGGTGATGCCGGCGCGGTCGAGCACGAACGTCACCGGCTGGCGGTGCAGCGCCACGTCCATCAGGACCTGGTCGAACGCGCGGTTGAGGAACGTGGAGTAGACCGCCACCACCGGGTGGTAGCCGCCCATCGCGAGGCCCGCCGCCGACGTCACGGCGTGCTGCTCGGCGATGCCGACGTCGAACCAGCGGTCCGGGAACTTCTCGGAGAACTTCTCCAGGCCGGTGGAGCGCAGCATCGCGGCGGTGATCGCCACCACGTCCTCGCGCTCGGCGCCGATCTTCGCCAGTTCGTCGCCGAACACGCCGGTCCAGCTGGGGCCCTTCACCGGCGGCAGGCCGGTCTCCGGGTCGATCGGGTCGGTCTGGTGCATCTGGTCGGCCTGGTGGTTCACCGCGGGCGCGTAGCCGTGGCCCTTCTCGGTGACCACGTGCACGATCACGGCGCCGCCGTACGCGCGGGCGCTCTGCAACGCCTTCTCCAGCGCCACCAGGTCGTGGCCGTCGACCGGGCCGAGGTACTTCAGGCCCAGGTCGGAGAACATCACCTGCGGGCTCAGCGCGTCCTTGATGCCGGCCTTCGCGGCGTGCAGCGCGGCGTAGATCGGCTTGCCCACCACGGGGGTGTTGCGCAGGATCTCGCGCCCGCCGTCGAGCAGGCGCTCGTAACCGGGCTGCAGCCGCAGCGCCGCGAGGTGGTCGGCGAGCCCGCCGATGGTCGGCGAGTAGGAGCGGCCGTTGTCGTTGATCACGATCACGACCGGGCGGTCCCGGTTCGCCGCGATGTTGTTCAGCGCCTCCCAGCACATGCCGCCAGTCAGGGCGCCGTCGCCGACGACCGCCACGGCGTGGCGCGGGGCACCGCCGGACAGCTCGAACGCCTTCGCCAGGCCGTCCACATAGGACAGCGCGGTGGACGCGTGGCTGTTCTCCACCAGGTCGTGCTCGCTCTCGGCGCGCGACGGGTACCCGGTCGGCCCGCCGAGCTGGCGCAGCTTGTCGAACTCGGTGTGCCGGCCCGTCACGATCTTGTGCACGTACGCCTGGTGACCGACGTCCCACACGATCGCGTCGCGTGGCGAGTCGAACACCCGGTGCAGCGCGAGCGTGAGCTCCACGACACCCAGGTTCGGGCCCAGGTGACCCCCGGACCGCCGCACCTTCTCGACGAGGAAATCCCTGATCTCGGCGGCCAGCTCGTCGAGGTCCTCGACGCTCATGCGCTTCAGGTCCGCCGGTCCGTGTACGGAGTCCAGCATCGTCACAGCTCCACCTCGCCTGGTTCCCTTCGCTCCCGCCAGTTCGGGCCAGTCTACGGATCCGCGCCACCACCGCCGCGCCGCCCGCGTTCCGGATCACACGCCGAGGCCCCGCGCAACTCCACGGTCGGGTGTGAACATGGAGTCTTCGGCCAAGTCGCGGCTACCGCGAGTGGCCCCGATAATCCGAACCGGACCAAGATCGAGAGGACCTCATGGCGGACTTGTACATCGGCGGCGAATGGGTGGACGCGAAGGCGGGTGGCCGGCGCGAAATCCGGTGCCCGGCCGACGGGTCGCCGGTCGCCGAGGTGGCCGAGGCCACGCGCGAGGACACCGAGGCCGCGATCGCCGCTGCCCGGCGCGCGTTCGACACCGGCCCGTGGCCCTCAACGCCCGCCGCTCAGCGCGGTGACCTGCTGCTGCGCACGGCCGACCTGCTCGACCGCGACGCCGAGACCTTCGCCCGCGCCGAATCGCTCGACACCGGCAAGCGCCTGGTGGAGAGCCGCTACGACATGGCCGACATCGCCGCCTGCCTGCGGTACTTCGGCAAGCTCGCGGCCAACGACGCGGGCCGCGTGGTCGACACCGGCAGCGCCGACGCGTTCAGCCGGATCGTGCACGAACCGGTGGGTGTGTGCGGGCTCATCACGCCGTGGAACTATCCGCTGCTCCAGACCATCTGGAAGGTCGCGCCCGCGCTGGCCGCGGGCAATACGTTCGTGCTCAAGCCGAGCGAACTGACGCCGCACACGTCGATCCTGCTCATGAAGCTGCTCACCGAGGCCGGCCTGCCCGGCGGCGTCGCCAACCTGGTGCTCGGCGCGGGCCCGGAAGCCGGCGCGCCGCTTTCGGAGCACCCGGACGTGGACCTGGTCTCGTTCACCGGTGGCCTGGCCACCGGCCGCGTGATCGCCGCCAACGCCGCCGCGACGGTGAAAAAGGTGGCCCTGGAGCTCGGCGGCAAGAACCCCAACGTGGTGTTCGCCGACGCCGACTTCGAGACCGCCGTGGACTACGCCCTCACCGCCGTGTTCCTGCACTCCGGCCAGGTCTGCTCCGCGGGCGCGCGCCTGATCGTGCAGCGCGAGTGGCACGACGAGTTCGTCGACGAGCTGGTGCGCCGCGCCGAGCGGATCCGCCTCGGCGGGCCGTTCGACGAGCACGCCGAGACCGGACCGCTGATCTCGGCCGCCCACCGTGAAAAGGTCGAGCGCTACGTCGCCACGGCCCTGGCTGAGGGCGCGGTGCTGCGGACCGGCGGCAAGCGGCCCGACGACCCCGAGCTGCAGAACGGTTTCTACTACCTGCCGACGATCCTCGACAACGTCGCACAGGGCAGCCACGCCGTGGTCGAGGAGTCGTTCGGACCGGTGCTCACTGTCGAGACCTTCACCGACGAGGACGACGCCGTGCGCATCGCCAACGACACCCACTACGGGCTGGCCGGCGGCGTGTTCACCAACGACGCGGCCAAGGCACAGCGCGTGGCGAACCGCTTGCGCCACGGCACGGTCTGGATCAACGACTACCACCCGTACCTGCCGCAGGCGGAGTGGGGCGGCTACAAGCAGTCCGGCTTCGGCCGCGAGCTCGGCCCGACGGGCCTGGCCGAGTACACGGAGGCCAAGCACATCTACCAGAACCTGCGTCCCGGCCCGCAGAAGTGGTTCGCCGGCTGACACCCGCGCGCTGAAGAAGCGCCCTGAAGCCCTAGTCCGATCGAGAACCACCGAAAGGACCAGCGCCCGTGAGCACCGACACCGGCGGCCGTGGCAACACGGACACCAGCGATCAGGAACTCGGCGAGTTCGGCTACACCAACCAGCTCAAGAGAACGCTGGGCAGCTTCCACACCTTCGCCGCCGGCATCAGCTACATCTCGGTGCTCACGGGCGTCTTCCAGCTCTCCTACCTGGGGCTCTCGCAAGGCGGCCCAGCGTACTGGTGGTCGTGGCCGATGGTGTTCGCCGGCCAGCTCATGGTGGCGCTGAGCTTCGCGGAGCTGGCCGCGCAGTACCCGGTGGCCGGGTCGGTCTACAACTGGGCGAAGAAGCTCGGCAACGGGCACGTGGCGTGGCTGGCGGGCTGGATGATGCTGCTGGCCTCGATCGTGTCCATCTCCGCGACGGCGCTGGCGTACCAGCGCACGCTGCCGCAGATCACCTCGTTCTTCCAGTTCATCGGCGACGGGTCGGGCTCCAGCGACGCGGCCAACGGCGTGCTGCTGGCCACCTTCCTGATCGTGTTCACCACGCTGGTCAACGCGTTCGGCGTGAAGCTGATGGCGCGGATCAACAGCGCGGGCGTGTTCATCGAGCTGCTGTTCGCGGTGCTGCTGGTGGTGTTCCTGGCGTTCCACTTCGTGCGCGGTCCCGGCGTGGTCACGGAGACGAACGGCACCGGCGCCGGGCACGCAGGCGGCTACCTCGGCGCGTTCCTCATCGCGGCCATCGCGTCGTCCTACGTGATGTACGGGTTCGACACGGCGGCCTCGCTCGGCGAGGAGTCGGTGGACCCGCACCGCAACGCGCCGAAGGCGATCATGCGGGCGCTCGTGGCGTCGTTCCTGCTCGGCGGGCTGATCATCCTGTTCGCGCTCATGGCCGTCGGCAACATCCACGCGCCGGAGCTCGGCACGGTCGGCCTGCAGTTCGTGCTCACCGACGCGCTCGGTCCGGCGATCGGGCGGATCTTCCTGTTCGTGGTGTTCATCGCGATCACCGTGTGCGTGCTGGCCGTGCACACGGCAGCGATCCGCATCGCGTTCGCGATGGCGCGCGACAACGCGCTGCCAGGCGGCTCGCGCCTCGCGCGCGTGAGCAAGAAGACCGGCACGCCGGTGCTGCCCGCGATCGTGATCGGCGTGATCGCGATCGCGCTGCTGCTGGTGAACATCAACTCGTCGCAGATCTTCTCGGCGGTCACGAGCCTCGCGATCATCCTGATCTACCTGGCCTACCTGCTGGTGACGGTCCCGATGCTGATCAAGCGCCTGCGCGGCGGCTGGCCGCGCAAGGACAGCGCGGCGGGCCGGTTCTCGCTCGGGCGCTGGGGCCTGCCGGTGAACGTGCTCGCGGTGCTGTGGGGCATCGGGATGACCGTGAACCTCGCGTGGCCGCGCACGGAGATCTACAACGCGGCCCCGCCGTTCCACTGGTACCTGCGCTGGAGCTCGGTGCTGTTCGTCGGCGTGTTCGCGGCCGGCGGGTTCGCCTACTACTGGTTCGTGCAGCGCCACCGCATCGGGGTGCTGGCCGGCCACGCCTCGGTGCCGTCGTCTCAGAAGGAGGAGTCCCGGTGAACGAGTTCGACTACGTGGTGGTCGGCGGTGGCACGGCGGGTTCGGTGGTGGCGGCGAGACTTTCGGAGGACCCGGACGTCACCGTCTGCCTGCTGGAAGCCGGACCGTCCGATGTGGACGACGCCGCCGTGCTCGAGCTGACGAACTGGATGGCGCTGCTGGAATCCGGCTACGACTGGGACTACCTGGTGGAGCCGCAGGAAGCCGGCAACTCCTACCTCCGCCAGGCCCGCGCCCGAGTGCTCGGCGGGTGCTCTTCGCACAACTCGTGCATCGCGTTCTGGGCGCCGGCCGAGGACCTCGACGAGTGGGCCGCGCTGGGCCTGCCGGGCTGGTCGGCCGCCGACATCTTCCCGCTGTACCAACGACTCGAGACCAACGACGGCCCCGGCGAGCACCACGGCCGCTCCGGACCCGTGACGATCCGGTCCGTGCCGCCGCACGACCCGGCGGGTGTCGCGATGCTCGCGGCGTGCGCGCAGGCGGGCATCCCGACCACGGAGTTCAACTCCGGCAAGACGGTGACCCACGGCGCGAACTGGTTCCAGATCAACGCGCGCGAGGACGGCGTGCGATCTTCGGCTTCGGTGTCATACCTGCACCCGATCCTGGGCACCCGCGAGAACCTCGAGGTGCGCACCGGCGCGCGGGCCAAGCGGCTGCTGTTCGACGGCCGCCGCTGCACCGGCGTCGAGCTGCAGCACCCCGACCTGATCCACCACACGACCGTGACGGCGCGGCGCGAGGTGATCGTGAGCTCCGGCGCGATCGACACGCCGAAGCTGCTGATGCTCTCGGGCATCGGGCCCGCCGGGCACCTGCGCGAGGTGGGCGTGGACGTGCTCGTGGACGCCCCCGGCGTCGGCTCGAACCTGGAGGACCACCCCGAGGGCCTGGTCCAGTGGGACGCGCTGCAGCCGATGGTCACCGAATCCACGCAGTGGTGGGAGATCGGCATCTTCACGTGCACCGAGGAAGGTTTGGACCGGCCGGACCTGATGTTCCACTACGGCTCGGTGCCCTTCGACATGAACACTCTGCGCCACGGCTACCCGACCACGGAGAACGGCTTCTGCCTGACGCCGAACGTCACGCGCAGCCGTTCGCGCGGCACCGTCCGCCTGCGCACGCGCGACTTCCGCGACAAGCCCCGCGTGGACCCGCGCTACTTCACCGACGAGCACGACATGCGCGTGATGACCCACGGCGTGAAGCTGGCCCGTGAGATCGCCGCGCAGCCGGCGCTGGACGAGTGGGCCGGCGTCGAGCTCTCACCGGGCCGCGACTGCGTGCGCGACGACGAGATCGCCGACTACCTGCGCAAGACCCACAACACCGTCTACCACCCCGCGTGCACCGCCCGGATGGGCCCGGACGGCGACCCGGACGCGGTGCTCGACGCCCAACTGCGCGTGCGCGGCGTCGAGGGCCTGCGCGTGGCAGACGCGTCGGTGATGCCGTTCCTGGTGACCGTGAACCCGTGCATCACCACGATGGCCATCGGCGAGAAGTGCGCGGACCTCGTGAAGGCCGGCCGCTGACCTGACCGGACGGGCCGGGTTTCCGGTGAGCGGCACCGTCCACAAGCGTCCGTCCGGAGGCAGTGGAACCGGTGCCGACGCCCGTAGACTCGGGTCCCCGGGCCTGGTGGAGGTGTCGTGAGCGGTGGGTCGCTGCGCAGGACGCGGGCGGTCGTCGTGGCCGCCACCGCGGTGGCGGGCGTGGTGGCCCTCGTGATGCCGACAGCCCACGCCCTGTCCGACCGGCTGACCGACATCGCCCCCGGCCCGGAGCTCGGCCTGGCGCTGCGGCTCGTGTGCGCGGTGGCGATGGCCGCGGCGTTCGCGCTGGCGTGGGTCACGCTGCGGCGGCACAGCGACGAGCCGCTGGCGTTCGCGGCGCTGCCGGGGCTCATCGTGTGCGGCATCGCCGTGCGCTACCTCGTGCGGACGCTGCCGGCGGCAGCCGAGGTGTTCCCCTCCGCCGAAATCCGGCCGGCGCTGGGCGCGTGGCTGCTGCTCGGCGTGGGCGTGCTGCTGACCGTGATGGGGCTCGCAGCCGGATTCGCCGCGAAGCGCCGCTGACGCATTGCCAGAGTAGGCAATGCTTACCTAATATCCCCGCATGACTTCTGGCCTGGTGGGGCGGCGTCGGGTGCTCAAAGCCGCAGCGGGGGTGTCGGCGGGACTGGCACTGGCGGCCTGTTCGAGCACCGGAGAGGCGGCTTCGCCGAGCGGCCCGTCCGCGCCGGGTTTCCCGGTCGACGTGAAGGGCGTCGAGGGCACCACCACGATCCCGAGGCCGCCGCAGCGCGTGGTATCGGTCGGCCAGTACCGCGATTCCGACGCGGCCGTCGCGCTCGGCGTCGTGCCGCTCATCACCCCTGACCTGGGCAAGTTCCTGCCGGGCGGCATGTCTCCGTGGCTCAAGGCGAAGGCGGGCGCCCACCCGCCGGAGCTGTTCGTCGACACTCAGCTGCCCTTCGAGCGCATCGCCGCGCTCAAGCCCGACCTGGTCCTCGGCACCGACCGGTCCACACTGGCCCAGGACTACAAGACGCTCAGCGCGATCGCCCCGACGCTGTCGTCCGCCTCGGGGTACAACAAGGACACCTGGCAGGTCACCACGCGCCGCGTCGCCACGGCGCTGGGCCGGGTCGACGCGGCCGACAATCTCGTGACCGACGTCGAGGCCCAGATCAAGGCCGCGAAGGACGCCAACCCGAGCTTCGCCGGGCGCACGTTCACCATCGGCCCGGTCACCGGCGACGGCACGATCACCACGATCAGCAGCGCCCAGGACGCGTCCGCCCTGTTCTTCGCGCAGCTGGGCCTGGTGCTCTCGCCGAAGGTGACGTCGCTGCCCCAGACCTCGATCCCGGGCCGCTCGCAGATCAGCCCGGAACGCCTGGACCTCATCGACGCCGACGTCCTCGTGCTCACCTACACCACGCCAGGCAGCCGCGCGCAGACCGAGGCACTGCCGCTGTTCCAGCAGCTCCCCGCCGTGCGCCGCGGCTCGTACGTCGCACTCGACCTGACTACGGCGATCGCGCTGGCGTTCCCCTCGGCGCTATCGGTGCCGTACGGGCTGAAGGAGGTCGTGCCCAAGATCGCCGGTGCGCTGTGATTTGGCCCCGCCTCCGGCGGGGCGTGCGAGATCGCCTTTGAGCCGGCTTCTGAATCGGGCGGTCGGATCGGCCGGGGGCCGATCGCACCGCC
>NZ_JBEXHL010000036.1:0-95630 GCF_040607795.1 Amycolatopsis sp. NPDC005232
CACCCCTGCATAAAAGGGGGCCCCGCCCGCTGTAGGGGGCGCCCCGCCCCTCTTTTCGTCGCTAACGGCGGGCGTAGACGCTGACGTCGTCGATGTTCGCCTTCGACCGGTCCGGCAGCGCGATCACACACAGGATCGTGATCACCGCGGACAACACGATGTAGATCGACACCGAGTACGGCGTGCCCGTCAGGTGCAGCAGCCAGGTCGCCAGCAGCGGCGCGGGCCCACCCGCGAACACCGACGCCAACTGGTACCCGAGGCCGGCGCCGCCGTAACGCAGGTGGGTCGGGAAGCTCTCGCCGATCAGCGCGGCTTGCGGCCCGTACTGCATCGCGTGCGCGACCAGCGACACGATCACCGCGATGAAGATCAGGGCGTGCCCGCCGTGGCTCAGCACCGTGAAGTACGGGAACGCGATCAGCGCCGTGAGCACCGCGCCGGTCAGGTACACCCGTTTTCGGCCGATGCGGTCGGAGAGCTGGGAGAACACCGGGATCAGCACCAGCTCCGCCAACGCGCCGACGAGCACCGCGTTGAGGACGAACGTCTTGCTGAACTCAGGACGCTCCACCACGTACACGAGCACGAAGCTGGTGAACAGGTAGAACGGCATCTGCTCGCTGAAGCGCAGACCGGCCGAGAGCAGGATCTCCCGCCAGTGGTGGCGCACCGCGTCCTTCACCGGCGCCTTCGACGTCTTCTTGTTCGCCACCACCGCCGCGAACATCGGCGTCTCGAGGATCCGCAGCCGGATCACCAGCCCGATGACCACGAGCACCAGACTCAGCAGGAACGGGATCCGCCAGCCCCACGAGTCGAAGTCCTCTTTCGACAGCGTCGCCGACAGCAGCGTCATGCCACCGGTTCCGAGCACCAGGCCGACCGGCACGCCGATCTGCGCGAAACTCGCGAGCAGCCCGCGCCTTCGCTGGTCACCCCATTCCATCGCGAGCAGCACCGACCCGCTCCACTCACCGCCGATCGCGATGCCCTGGATCAGTCGCAGCAGCACCAGGATCAACGGCGCCGCGAACCCGATCGACGCCGTCCCCGGCAGCACCCCCACCACCGCCGAGGACAGGCCCATCAGCAGGAGCGTGACGATCAGCGTCGCCTTGCGCCCCAGCCGATCGCCCCAGTGCCCGAAGATCGCCGCGCCGACCGGCCGGGCCGCGAACCCGACCGCGTAGGTGGCGAACGACTGCATCACGCCGGCGTATCCGCTCGAGGAGGGGAAGAACAGGTGCGGGAAAACAAGTGCCGCTGCCGTGTTGTAGAGGAAAAAGTCGTACCACTCGATCGTCGTGCCGATCGACCCGGCGAGCGCCGCTCGCCGCACTTGCACTCGACGGTCTCCCGTGGACGCTTGGACTGACTGGCTGACTTCGTTGTCGCCTAGAACCATGGGTGCACACCTCTCGTGACTGGCGTCACTCAATAGTGTGAGCCGTGCCCGCCTGTTTGGCGATTCCTGACGAACGATGCGGGAAGGTCGTTTCGTTCCGTCACCCTTTGTGGTCGTATTCCGCCGAAAACCACGGTCTGCGATTGTTCCGAAAACTTCGCGACGGGATGTCGGAAACCCGTGCGCGGCTCCGTCCCCGCAGCGACAACAGACCGAAGCTCACCGGCCGGACCGACACCACCGAGGAGAACCCCGTGGACCGCAGCGAGATCACCGAGATCCTCGACCGCCCGCTCAGCCAGGAGCTGCTCGAGCGCGACCTGTCCCGCCTGGCGTACGTCGCCCAGGACGGGACGCCGCGCAACGTGCCGATCGCGTTCACCTGGAACGGCACCGAGATCGTCATGTGCACCGCGAAGAACGCGCCGAAGCTCCCGTCCCTGCGGGCCAACCCGATGGTGGCGCTCACGATCGACACCGAGGTGCACCCGCCCAAGATCCTGCTCATCCGGGGCCGCGCCGAGCTCGACGTCGTCGACGGGATCCCCGAGGAGTATCTGCAGATGAACGGCAGCTACAAGATGACCGCCGAACAGCGGGTCGAGTGGGAGGCCGAGGTCCGCTCGCTCTACGACGGCATGGTCCGCATCGTCGTGACCCCGACCTGGGCGAAGCTCATCGACTTCGAGACCACACTGCCCAGCGCCGTCGAAGAGCTGGTCGAGCAGCGCGCCGAGCGTCAGCAAGCCTGAAAACCCCAGCCGGAAAAAGTTTCGCCGCGGGATGTCGAGAACCCGCGAACGGCTGCGTCCCCGTACCGAACCCGGCCAGAATGGGCCGGACCACACCAAGGAGAACGACGATGGCCAAGTACCTGCTGCTCAAGCACTACCGCGGCGCGCCGGCCGCGGGCAACGACGTGCCGATGGACCAGTGGACCCCGGAGGAGGTCACGGCCCACATGCAGTACTTGCGTGACTTCGCGGCCAAGCTCGAAAGCACCGGCGAGTTCGTGGACAGCCAGGCGTTGTCGCAGGAAGGCACGTGGGTCCGCGCCGGCGGCGAGGGCCGGCCGCCGGTCACCGACGGGCCGTTCGCGGAGACCAAGGACCTCATCGCCGGCTGGGTGATCATCGACGTCGAGACCCACGAGCGCGCAGTCGAGCTCGCCGGCGAGCTGTCCGCGTCGCCCGGTACGGGCGGGAAGCCGACCCAGGAGTGGCTCGAGGTGCGCCCGTTCTACGGCGAGTGCCCCGCCATCACCGAATGACGGCACCGGTGGACGAAACCCTGCTGCGGGCCCTCACACCGGCCGTGATCGGGATCCTCGGCCGCCGCGGAGCGGATTTCGCGGCGGCCGAGGACGCGGTGCAGGAAGCCCTGGTCGAGGCCGTGCGCGTGTGGCCGGACGACCCGCCGCGAGACCCGAAGGGCTGGCTGGTCACCGTCGCGTGGCGCAAGTTCCTCGACGCCGTGCGCGCCGACTCCTCGCGGCGCGACCGCGAGCTGCGCGCCGACGAGGAGCCCGAACCCGGCCCGACCGAGGTCGCGGACGACACGCTGCAGCTGTACTTCCTGTGCACCCACCCGTCGCTGACCCCGGCTTCGGCCGTCGCGCTCACGTTGCGCGCGGTCGGCGGGCTGACCACGCGGCAGATCGCGCAGGCCTACCTCGTGCCCGAGGTGACGATGGGCCAGCGCATCACCCGGGCCAAGAAAACCGTGGCGGGTGTGCGCCTGAACCAGTCCGGCGACGTCGGCACGGTGCTGCGGGTGCTGTACCTGGTGTTCAACGAGGGCTACTCCGGCGACGTCGACCTCGCCGCCGAGGCCATCCGGCTCACGCGCCAGCTCGCCGCCCGGATCGACCACGAGGAGGTCGCAGGCCTGCTCGCCCTCATGCTGCTCCACCACGCCCGCCGCCCGGCGCGGACCAGCGCCGACGGCCGGCTCGTGCCGCTGGCCGACCAGGACCGCAGCCAGTGGGACACAGGCCTGATCGCCGAGGGCGTCGACATCCTGCAGGCGGCGCTCGCACGCGACCGGCTGGGCGAGTTCCAGGCCCAGGCCGCGATCGCCGCGCTGCACGCCGACGCGCAGGCGGCCGAAGAGACCGACTGGGTGCAGATCGTCGAGTGGTACGACGAGCTGGTGCGCCTCACCGACAGTCCGGTGGCCCGGCTCAACCGGGCCGTCGCGGTCGGGGAGGCCGACGGTCCCCGCGCGGGCCTGGCCGCGCTCGCGGAGCTCGACCCCGCCCTGCCCCGCCACACCGCCGCGTCGGCGTACCTCCACGAACGCGACGGCGACCCGGCCACCGCGGCCCGGCTCTACGCCGAAGCCGCCGCGGCGGCGCCCAACCTCCCCGAACGCGAGCACCTCACCCGGCAGGCCGCCCGCCTGAACTCCCGGCTGCGCGGGTGAACGCAGCCCGGGGTCAGGCGGTCGCGTAGATGTCACGGTAGAGCTTCAGCGCGCGGCGGGTGAGGTCGTCGCCGTCCGTCGCACCAGATCCCGCAGACCGTCCACAGTGGTCGCGACCTCGAGTCCGCCGACTCGGCTGAACCCGTCCGGGACCTCGTCGTAGCGCGCGGCGCCGGCCCGCGCCAGCTCGGTCAGCACGGGAGCCACGTTGAACAGCCCGACGATCCCCGCTCCGACGATGACGACGTTGCGCATCTGCGCCCTCCGAAACCGTGCCCACCCACCCTGGCGCAGCGCTCCACGGGTTGACACGTAGGAATTATCCTACCTATTGTTTCCGGCATGACCGTCTCCCGCATCCAGTTCGTCACCGTGCCGGTGGCCGACCAGGCGAAAGCCCGCGAGTTCTACGTCGACAAACTCGGGTTCGAGGTCGTCGTCGATCGCCACGGCCCGGCCGGCCGGTTCGTGATGGTGGCGCCGAAGGGCGCCCAGACCGGCCTGGTGCTCGTCGACTACCCGATCTCCGGTGTCACGCTCACCGGCCCGCTGCACTTCCAACTCGACACCACCGACCTCGACGCCGACGTGGCCGCGTTGCGCGACAACGGGATCGAGGTCCCCGAGCCGCAGGCGATGCCGTGGGGCCGCGCGACCTCGTTCCGGGACCTCGACGGCAACGGCGTCGGGCTGCTCGAGCCCTCGGCGTTCGGCAACCGGCCGGGCTGAGCGGCGTGCCTGTCAACGACGACGTCTTCGCCGCGCTCGCCAACCCCGCGCGGCGCGAGGTGCTGCGGATGCTGCTCGAAGGCCCGATGGCCGCCGGCGATCTGGCCGAGCGCTTCGACATGCGCCGGCCCAGCCTGTCGGAGCACCTGCGCGTGCTGCGGGAAGCCGGCCTGGTCACCGAGCAACGCGCCGGGCGCAACCGCCTCTACTCCCTCGAAGCCGCGCCGCTGGAGGAAGTCACGACGTGGCTGCACCCGTTCGAGCGGTTCTGGCGCACGAAGCTCACCAACCTGCGTGACCTGCTCGACGAGGAGGACCTGTGACCGAGGCCGCGCCGAACTCGGAAGACCCGACGGCGGTGCACGTCGACCAGTTCCTGCCGCACCCCGCGCGCAAGGTCTGGCGCGCGCTCACCGAACCCGAACTGCTGGAACGCTGGCTCGCGATGCCCAACGACATCAAACCCGTGGTGGGACACCGCTTCGAGCTGCTCGCCCAGCCCGTGCCGGCGGCCGGGTTCGCGGGCGGGCCGGTGCGTTGTGAGGTGCTCGTGGCCGACCCCGAACGCGAGCTGAGCATCAAGTGGGGTCCGAAGTGGACGGTCACGTGGCGGCTCGTGCCGGAGGGCACCGGCACCCGGCTGTTCCTCAGCCACGAGGGCTTCGACCCCGACGACGAGTTCGAGCGCGTGTCCCGCCGGATCATGGGCGGTGGCTGGCGCTCGCACGTGCCGCAGGCCCTGGAGCGCGTGCTCAGCGCGCTGCCCGGCTGAACCCGGCTACGATCAGGCACCGTGACGGAGTCCAAACCGCTGCGCGCCGACGCCCGGCGCAACCGGGCCAAAGTGCTCGAAGCCGCGGAGACGGTGTTCGCGGCCAAAGGCACGGGCGCCCCGACCGAAGAGGTCGCCCGCGAGGCGGGCGTGGGCGTCGGCACGGTGTTCCGGCACTTCCCGACCAAGGAGGCGCTGCTCGAAGCGGTGCTCTACGCGCGGCTGCACCGCTTCGTCGACGAGGCCGAGGTGGTCGTCGCGCAGGACTCACCCGACGCCGGCGCCGCGTTCTTCACGTTCCTGACCAGCTGGATCGAGATGTCCAGCGCGAAGAATGCCTACTTCGAAGCCCTCAGCGCCGCCGGCGTCCACGTACCGAAGGCCGGCTCGGACGTCGCCACGCACCTGCTGGAAGCGCTCGGGGTGCTGCTGCGCCGCGCGCAGGACGCCGACGCGGTGCGCGCCGACCTCACCGTGGCCGAGCTGATCCCGGTGATCATCGGCACGGCCAAGGCCGCCGAGCACATCGGCGCCGACTGCGCGCTGCGCGACCGCGTGGTCGCGATCCTGTTCGACGGCCTGCGCCCGGCCTTGTCAGCCGCGCACGCTCCGCGCGTCGGGGCCTGACTCAAGCGCGCCTGACCCAAGAACGCCTGATCCGAACGGTTCCAGCACCGGGCGCTTCGGGCTCATCGTGTCGCCGGAAGACTCGCCGCGCAGGCGGCGCTGCACCCAAGGCCACGCGTGCTCGCGGCTCCAGCGCAGGTTCTCCTCGCGGCGTTCGCGGGTCGACAGGCGCGGGCGCGGCTCCAGCTCGGCCGAGGTGAGGTCGTGGGGGACCCCGAGCGCGCCGAGCACCGCGATCGCGATCTCGAGGTGGCCCCGGGAGTTGAGGTGGAGGCGGTCCGGTGCCCACAGTCGCCGGTCGCGCAGCTGCCGCATCGACCACATGTCCACCAGCAGCGTGCCGTGGCGGGCGGCGATGCCGCGCACGTTCTCGTTGTAGATCGCGACGCGCCCGCGCATCTGCCGGAACAGCGCATCCTCGACCCCATCGACACCGGTGAACAGAACGACCCGGGCGCCGGTCCCACGTAGCCGGGCGACGGCGAGCTCGTAGGAGTCAGTCAGCGCGTCGATGTCGACCTTCGGCCGCATCAGGTCGTTGCCGCCCGCGTAGAGCGTGACCAGGTCCGGTTCCATCGCGATCGCCGGCTCGACCTGCTCGGCGAGCACCTGCGGCAGCAGCTTCCCGCGGATGGCGAGATTGGCGTAGCGGAAGTCCGGCTCACGGGCGCCCAGCACCTCGGCAACGCGGTCGGCCCAGCCGCGCACGCCGTTCGGCGCGGCGGGATCGTCGTCGCCGACACCTTCGGTGAAGGAATCGCCCAGAGATACCAAGCGGTTGGTCATAACGAGAACCCTAATGCAGCCCGAATCGTCCCTTGATCGCCTCCGGTGTCACAGAGTGACGAGATTCGCTGAGATTTCTCCACGGATGGCTGAACTTCTCAGCGTCTCCGTCCGTTGTTGCGAGTGTGAAGTCACGATCCGGTCACCGTCGCTCCCGCCACGGCGCGCTGGCACTCGCCATTGTCGCTGGTGCGGGCCTCGCCGGCTACGTCACCATCCAGAAGGGCCCGGCAGCGTCCGCCGCCGGGACCGCCGACGCGGCCGAGGTCGCGCACACGCGGGCGGGCACGGCCGGCCAGGGCTCGTCGGCCCAACCGAAGCCGTCGCCCAGCAGCACTGCTCCGGCCTTGCCGCCGAGTGTGATGCCGTTCAACGCGAAGCTCACGTCGAAGGACATCCCCGTCGAGGGCGGCGGCGTGCGCGGCGGTGGCTGCAGCGGGTCCCTGATCGCGCCGGACTGGATCATCACGGCCGGGCACTGCTTCCACGACCTCGACGGCACCCGCGCCGGCGGCGCACCGAAGTACCACATGACGGTGGCGGTCGGGAAGATCAACGACGAGGACCCGCGCGGGCACGTGGTGCAGGCCGTGGACGTGCGCCAGTCGCCGGTCAACGACCTCGCGCTGGTCAAGCTCAGCGCCCCGATCACCGACATCGCACCGCTGACGCTGCCGACCGGGCCGCCGAAGGTCGGCGAGGACGTCGACTTCGTGGGCTGGGGTTCGCTCTCGGCCACCGTTGTCGCGCCGGCCGACCACATGAAACGAGGCCATTTCGAGGTCAGCGACATCCGCCACACCGAGCTCGACATGAGCCCCCTGGAGGCGCGCACCGTCGAGAACAGCCCGTGTCACGACGACTCGGGCTCACCGTTTTTCATCCCCCAGGGCGACCAGAGGGGCCGGCTCGTGGCGATCGAGGACAACGGCCCGGATTGCCCCCAGCCCGGTGTGGAGACCACCGCGCGCGTGGACACGATCCTCGACTGGATCCACGCGCAGATGAGCTGAGTCAGGCGCTGAGCTGCCGGGCCCGGTGGTCGGCGACGTTGACCCGCGTGCCGCACCGCGTCGAGCAGAAGCGGCGGCGGCCGTTGCGCGAGGTGTCCACGAACGCGATCCCGCAACCCTCACGTGCGCACAGGCCGAAGCGGTCGGGCGCTTCGCACACGAGGTGGGCGAGCCCGCCGGCCGAGTGCGCCTGCACGCGTTCCACGGCCTCGGCGTCTTCGCCGGCGTAGTGCAGGTGCGGGGGTTTGCCGTCGTGGCCGGAGATGTGCGGGCGCACCGCCGCGGTGAGCAGTAGCCGGTTCACCAGCTCCACCTGGTCCGCTTTGCCCGCGCCGAAAACTTCACGCAGCCGCCGGCCCCAGTCGAGGATGCGGGCGCCTTCGTCGTCGGTGATCCCGGTCAGCGTCATGCCGTGGGCCCGGCAGGTGTCCAGCACGTCGTCCGCCGAGACGCTGTCGTCCTGGGCCAGGGTGGCCAGCGCCGCCGCCACCTGAGCACCGGAGCCGCCGTAAGGGTTGAAGTGCACTGACTCATTACAGCACGATCGGGGCATGGATGAGAACCGTTGCCCCCGTTGTGGCTGGCCCCTGGCCGAACTGCCCCCGTCCGCCGTCGTGCCTGCTTCACGCGGCAGCCGTGCCGACTACGTCCGCTGCCTGTGCGGCAGCTGGGTCGCGCGACTCGGTGGTGTGGTGGTCGGGTCGACGCGGCCGGCTACCAGTGGGCGGGCCGGCTGAGGCGTTCGGTGAGCCGGGTCGTGTTGTCGCCGCGGGCGGCATTGACCTGCGACTGCGTGAGGAACAGGCACGCGGTGAGGTCCGCGCCGCGGACGTCGGCGTCGCGCAGGTCCGCCCCGATCAGGTCGGCCTGGCGAAGATCGGCGCCGCGCAGGTCCGCGGCGATGAGGTAGGCCCCTCGCAGGTTCGCGCCCCGCAGGTCCGCGTTCGCGAGCTTGGCCCCCATGAGATCGGCGCCCCTGCGGTCCTTCTTCTTGCCGCGCACCCCGTCCCGCACGAGCCGGCTCGTGGCCTGCAGCAGCACGTCCACGTTGGCGCGCTGCTCGGCGACGTCCAGCGCGAGCAAGGTGCCGGGGTCGGTCAGAGTGAGTTGTCCGGTCTCGGCGAGCGCGGCGTCGAGACCGGCGTGCAGCTCCCGGGTGACGTCCAGGGACCGGGCTTCGGTGAGGTACCAGAGCAGTTCGTGCAACTGGCGCATCACAGGCAGCGCGGCGAACATCTCCTTCGCGCCACCCGGTTCGCTGCGCCAGTCACGCCCGGCGAAGGTGATCTGCGAGATCTTCTGCCCGGCGCCGAAGCAGTCGTAGACGGTACAGCCGGAGAACCCCTTGTCCCGCAGGCGATCGTGGATGCCGCAGCCGAACTCCGGTTCCAGGTTGACGCACGGCTCGCCGGCCGCCTTGTCCATCGCGAAGTCCGCGGAACGCGTGAAGGTGAGGGCGACACAGCACAGCCCGAAGCAGCTGCCGCAGTCGGCGATGAGCGAATCGTGGTGGGACAAGTGTTCTCCTGGCCGGCCGGGTTCTCACCAGGGTATCGGCGCCGCCGTTGCCGCTCTGGACTACCGGCGTACAGCGACTGGCAGACCTTCGGCGGGAGGCGATCGCTCGCAGGGCCGGCCACGCCTCCGGCACCGTCGTGACCGCCGTCCGGACGACGTCCAGGTGCTGTTCCATTCCCCGTTCGAACAGCGCGTTGTGCACCGCGAGCCGTGGTCGCACGTCAGTCGGCGCTGGTGTCGTCGGGGAACCAGCTGCTCGCGACGAGGTCGACGGCGCTGCGTTCCGGCGCGCGGGCGGCGTGGTCGTAGGTCTGCTGGGTGGTGTCGATGCTGCTGTGGCCGACGTCGGCCTGCACGTGGACCAGTTGGGCGCCCGCTTCGACGGCGGTGGTGACGTAGAAGTGGCGCAGCGCGTGGGGGTGCATGGCGCCGGCGATGGGTTCGAGGTCGGTGCCGCCGGTGGCGGTGATGCGGCGGAGCAGCTGCCAGATCGCCTGGCGCTGGTAGCGGTTGCCGGTGCGGGTCAGCAGTAGCGGCGACGGCGGGGCGTGGCGCGCTTGGGTCCGGCGTTCGACGGTGGTCTCGCGTGAGGCGGCCGCGGTGTCGCGGGCGGAGAGGTAGCTCATGAGCGCGTTCTCCGCCGGGACACTGAGGTAGACCACGCGCGTCTTGCCGCCCTTGCCGAGCACGCGTAGCGCGCGACGGCCGCGGGTGACGTGCAGGTCGGAGCGGTCCAGGCCACACAGTTCGCTCACGCGGAGCCCGAGCGTGAAGAGCGCGACCACGGACACCGCGCGCGCCGTGTCCAACGGACTGGCGCCGCGCCGGGGTGTGCCGGCGGCGGTGTAGAGGGCGCGGACCTGGCGTGTGGTGAGGGTGACGGTGCCGGACGTGCTGCTCGCGGCCGTGGCGAGGCCGAGCCGGCGGCGGTTGAGGGCGGCGGGGTTTCCGGTGACGAGGCCGGTGTCGGCGAGGTAGCCGTAGAGCGCTTTGACGGTCGCGAGCATCCGGTCGCGCGTCGCGGGGGCGGCGTCGGCGGTGGCGAGGGTGTCGAGCCAGCTCTTCACGTCGGCCGAGGTGGCGGTCATCGGGTCGAGGCCGCGGGTGACGCACCAGCGGAACCAGTGGTGCGCGCGCAGCCGGCCGCGCGGTGCGGGCGGGGGAGCGGTGGCGGAACTCGGGCTCGAGCTCGGGCTGAGGCGGAGGGCGTCGGCGTAGTGGAGGACGGCCGTGCGCCAGGTGTCGAGGCGACGTCCCGGTTCGGCCCACTCGGCGAGGTCGGCCGCGGTGACGGGGAGGCCGAGTCCTTCGGCGTAGGTGCGGCGGGTGGCCTGGTTGCCGTAGCCGGCGAGCCAGTCCGCGATCGCGTCGAGCAGTGCGGCGGGGTCTTCGACGCCCGGCCAGACGTCGTGGTCGGCCGAGAGGGGGTACCCAGTTTTCGAGCCGGTTTCGAGGCTCACGATCTCACTCACAGCTGCTGGTTCCGTCACTCTCCGTCGACCGATCATCTTCCCTGGCAGCTTAGCAACAAAAGCTCTGTTCTGTAGCTGACCAAGGTATTAAGTTACATAACTAAAACCTCAGTTACAGGTTACGTAACCGATCAGATAGGCTTCAGAAGTGACTGAGGGAGCTGTGATCGAGGACCGGACCGCCGCGCTGTGTGGGTTCCGGCAGTGCCGGGCGCCGTTGCCGCCGCCGGGACCGCGTGGGGGCCGGCCGTTCGAGTTCTGCCCGGACCGGCGCTGGCCCGGGGACCGCACGTGCAAGCAACTCGCCGCCGCCGACCAGGCGCTGCGCGAAGCACTGGGCGATTCGGTCTCACACGCCGGCCTCACCGACGCGGCCGCGGAGTTCGTCCGCGCCGCCACGGAGCTGGGTGGGCCGCTGCAGACGCTGCGCAACGCTCTCGACAGCGTCGCCGCCCGCGCCCAGGACGAGGTGACCTCCGCCCTCACCCGCGCCGAGACCGCGGAAGCCCGCGCCACCGAAGCAGACGGCCTCCGCCAAGCCGCCGAAGCCCGCGCGCTGGAAGCCGAACAAGCCACCGCCGCCGCCCAGGCCCACGCCCAGGAACAGGCCGACCTGGCGAAAGCCGCCCAGGAAACGGCCGCGACAGCGGTGAAAGCCCGCAAGGCGGCCGAGCTCGACCAGGCCCGCGCCGAAGCCTCCGCCACCGCCGCTGCCGAACGCGCCGACCAGGCCGCCACCGACACCCGCACCGAACGCACTCGCGCCGACGCCCTCGCCGCAGAGCTCGCTCAACGCTCCGAGCGGCTCGCCGTCCGCACCACCGAACGCGACGCGGCACTCACCAGCCTGGCGCAGGCAAGCGCGCGCGAAGAGGAGGTCCGGCGGGACCTCACCGGCCGGCTCGACCAGGCCACCGAGGCGCTCACCACCTCCCGGGCCCGCCTCGGGGACCTCGAGCAACGTCTGGACGCCGCTCACCAGCACCAGCGCACGGAATCCGCTGCCTCGGCCGAAGCCGTCGCGGAGGCACGCAGCCGGTCGGCCGTCCTGGCCAGCCGGCTGGACGCGGCCCAGGAGCAGCTGACCCGGGCCGCGGAGCACCACACCGGCTTGCGGTCCCGGCTCGAGGGCGTGCACAGGCTCGCGCTGGCGACTCCCACCGAGAACACCGACCTGCGCGCGGATCTGCTGGCGGAACTGCTCGATCTGCCCGGGGAGACCCCACCGCCCGGGCTGTGAAGTTTCAACCGCACGCCGCTTCGGCCGCCGTGAGACCAGGTCCTGCCAGCCGAGGCGACTGACGGCTCGCGCACCTGCCGTGGGCGGCGTGCGGAGCCGCTTTCCCTTGACCGGCAGAGGAAGACGGTCGTCGAACGCCGGCCCCGCACCGCGGAGGCGGCCGCCCGCCGATCCGGCGGAGCCGTGGCACGCGTCGTCTGACGTGCGCGTTCGTGCCTTGCGGCCACGACGGCACGCGCGGGACATTGGCCGCGGGGGAATCGGACAGGGGAGGGAGAACGTGATGACCGCACAGTCACAGACCGATCCGACCTTCTACCGCAGCCCCGGCGACGCGATCGCGGCCCCGCCGGAGAAGCTCGCGTACGTCGTGGCATTCGACCGGACGGCCGCCAAACCGGACGCCCTGGCGACGGTCGACGTGGATCCCGACTCGGGCACTTACGGCAGCGTGGTCGGCTGGTCGGAGCTGCCGGGCAGCGGCGACGAACTGCACCACTTCGGGTGGAACGCGTGTAGCAGCGCGTTCGCGCACACCGGACACGACCCGGACGGCCTGCGCCGCCGGTTCCTGCTGCTGCCCGGGCTGCGTTCCTCGAACATCCACGTGTTCGACACCCAGCCCGACCCGCGCCAGCCCGTCCTGCACAAGACGGTGACCGCGGCCGAGCTGGCCGAGAAGGCCGGGTACTCCCGTCCGCACACCTCCCACTGCGGGCCGGACGGCGTATACCTGTCGTGTCTCGGCGCCGGGGAAGGCTCGGGCGGTCCGGGCGGCATCGCGCTGCTCGACCACGACACGTTCGACGTGGTCCGTGCGTGGGAGACCGACCGGGGCCCGCAATACCTGGCCTACGACGCGTGGTGGCACCTCAACCGCAATGTCCTGGTCAGCAGCGAGTGGGGTACCCCCGCCATGATCGAGGACGGCATCAATCCGGAGCTGCTGCTGGGCCACAAGTACGGGCACTCACTGCACTTCTGGGACCTGGCCGAGGGCCGCCACCGCCAGAGCGTCGACCTCGGCGAGCAGCACCAGATGGTGCTCGAGGTGCGCCCGGCTCACGACCCCGACGCCACATGGGGGTTCGTCGGCGTGGTGGTGTCCACCGAGGACCTGTCAGCGTCCGTGTGGCGCTGGCACCTCGACGGCGCCACCTGGGCGGTGGACAAGGTGATCACCGTGCCCGCCGAGCCCGCCGACGCCGCGGACCTGCCACCGGCGTTGCGGCCGTTCGGTGCCGTGCCGCCCCTGATCACCGACATCGGCCTCAGCGTGGACGACCGGTTCCTGTACGTGTCGTGCTGGGGCATCGGCGAGCTCAAGCAGTTCGACGTCAGCGACCCCGCCCGGCCGAAGGAGACCGGCTCGGTGCGCCTCGGGGGCATCACCGGCCGGGTCCCGCATCCGTCCGCGCCGTCCCTGCAGCTCTCGGGTGGCCCCCAGATGGTCGAGGTGAGCCGCGACGGTCGCCGGATCTACGTCACCAACTCCCTCTACGGCGCCTGGGACGACCAGTTCTACCCGGACGGTGTCGGGGCCTGGATGGCGAAGCTCGAGACCGATCCCGCCGTCGGCGGGCTGCGTGTCGACGGGAAGTGCTTCCTGCACGGCGACGACTTCCGTGGCCTGCGCCCGCACCAGGTCCGATTGGAGGGCGGCGACGCCTCGTCGGACTCGTACTGTTTCCGCTGATCTGAGCACCCGACCGCGACCGGCCGAGTCGGTCAGATCGCGGTTTCCGTGAAAGGGGACGCGCAGAGACTGCAGGTGATCGGCCCCAGCTCGAGGACCGACCGGGCCGCGCGGATGCGGCGCGGCTTGTCGCACCCGCACACCGCGGCCACGTAGTTCGGCCCGCCGCGGTGAGCACCGCGGCCGTCCACCGGCGCGATCACGATCGGAGCCGGTGCCGGCACGACGACATCGGGCTGGTCGGGGTCCGTGCGCAGCGGCTGCGGAGCCTGCGCACGGACCACCTCCTGCTCGGTGTGCCGCCACACCGTCAACGCCCGTTCGAGAACACGCACCGAATCCGCGTAGGCGTCGATCGTCTCGGGCAAGGCGGTGGTGGCCGACCACCCGATCCGATCCGCCTGCTCGGCCCGCACACCCAGCTCGTGGGCGAGCGCCGCGAACCGCTTGTTGTGGTACCGGCCGTCGCTCACGTCCACGATGTCGCGCGTGGCGGCGAGACCGTGGGCGGCTTCGTGCAGCGTGGTGGCCAGGATGTCGGTGGCGGGGCGGCGCAGGCCTTCGGCACCGAGGAAGAACTCGGCGCGCGGATCCTCGCCGGGGCCGACGTGCCAGCGGGAGCGGGCGAAGTGGCCGTGGATCTCGGTGGTGGTGCCCATCGTGCCGGACGCCAGGACGAGGATGGCCTCGGGCACGTCGGGGTGGCGGCGGCGGATTTCGGCCCACAGTTGTTCCATCGCGTGCATGACGCGGGTCGTCGGGCCGAGTTCAGGGATCACGCCGCGATCTTGCCGCTTAAGCGGTAACCGGGCCACCGAGCCCGTCGAGGACGCGGGCGAGGCCGGCGTCGAACGCGGTGTCCGGGTCGGGGTGGGAGCCGAGGTCGACGGCGCGGGCGAGGGTGGGGTAGCGGCCGGTCGCGAGCATGCGCCGCAGGTAGGGAGCCGACGCGCGTTGCCACTGCGCTTCGTCCTGGCCGGACTCGCGTTCGCGGCGCAGCTCGGTGATCTCGCTGCGGACGGCGCCGGTCACGTAGGAGTGCACGGCGTGCACCGCGACGAGCGCGTCGTCGAGGTCGCCTTCGTCCGCGGCGGCGAGCGACGCTTCGAGGTAGGCCAGCGCGTTCGGGCCGAGCCCGGGGCGCCCGCCGAGGAGGTCGGCGAACCATTCGTGCCGGTGTGCAGCCGTGCGGACCGCGTGGGCGAGCGCCCGCAGGCCCGCGCGACGGTCGGTGCCGGGCTCGGGCAGGGGCAGCTCGCCGTAGACGGCGTCGGCCATGAGGTCGAGCAGTTCGTCCTTGGTGGAGAGGTAGCCGTAGAGGCGCATTGGCCCGGCGCCGAGCGCGGCCCCGACCTTGCGCAGCGACACGGCCTCCAGCCCTTCGGCGTCGGCGAGCGCGCAGGCCGCGGCAACGATCCGCTCCCGGCTCAGCGGGGTCGGCGCCGATCTGGCCGGTGGCTCGGGCCGTTCCCACACCAGTTCGCTCATCGCGGTAACGATACACCGCACTCGTCTATACAGCGTATTGTAGAAATACACTGTATCGATCGGAGTTCTCATGCCTCGCATCGCCATCGCCGGAGGGGGCCTCGGTGGGCTGACGCTCGCCCGGGTCCTGCACGTCCACGGCATCCACGCCGACGTCTACGAACGCGACACCGGCCCGACCGCTCGCATCCAGGGCGGCACGCTCGACCTGCATCCCGCCGGCGGCCAGCTCGCGCTGCACGAAGCGGGGCTGACTTCTGGGTTCCGCGCCATCGCCCGGCCCGAGGGCCAGGACCTGGTGCTGCACGACCACACCGGCACCCTGCTGCTGCGCGAGGACACGCCCGACGACGAGTTCGGCCGCCCGGAAGCCGACCGTCCCGCGCTGCGCAAGCTGCTGCTCGACGCCCTGCCGCCCGAGACCGTCCACTGGGGACGCGCCGTGGAGGACATCACGCCGCTCGCCCACGGACATCGCCTGCACCTCGCCGACGGCAGCACCGCCGACTGCGACCTGCTCGTCGGCGCGGACGGCGCCCGTTCCCGCGTCCGCCCGCTCGTCACCCCGGCCGAACCCGCGCACACGGGCGTGAACGCGATCGAGCTCGTGATCCCCCACATCGACCGGGCCCATCCGGCGCTGTCGGGGATCGTCGGGCGCGGCAGTTTCATGGCGATCGGCCCGAACCGCACGCTGTCCGCGCAGCGCAACGGCGATGGCAGCGCCCGGGTGCATCTGACGATGCGCGGTGAGGAGGACTGGTTCGCGACCTCGGGCATCGCGTTCGACGACCCGGCGACGGCCAGGAACCAGCTGCAGGACCTCTACGCGGGCTGGGCCCCGGAGTTCCTGCAGCTGGTCGCCTCGGCCGAAGGACCGATCACCCGGCTGCCGATCACGGCGCTGCCGGTCGGCATGAGCTGGGATCCGGTTCCGGGCGTGACATTGCTGGGCGACGCGGCGCACCTGATGCCGCCGTTCGCCGGGGCGGGCGCGAACCTGGCGATGCTCGACGGCGCCCGGCTCGCCTTGGCACTCGCGTCGGCAGAAGACGTGCGCGGCTTCGAGGAGGAGATGTTCGCCCGCGCCGCAGTGGAGGCGCGGGACTCGGCGGCGAACCTGGCGAAGTTCCTGTCGCCGCGCGGCGCCCAGGGGGTGCTGGAGCTGATGCGGTCCCTGGGCGCCGTGGACGTCAGCTCAGGTGCTTGATGACCTCGGCGAACGCGGCGAGGTGCGGTTCGAGCACGCTGATGTAGGTGGTGCCGAACGTTTCGCGGTAGCGCTCGAGCCGCTCGGCGATCTCGCGCGGCGAGCCCACGAGCACGCCGGGCAGCTGGGTGAGCTGCTCGTCGGGCAGGCCGCTGGCCTGGCGGATGATGCCGAGGTCGAGCTCCTCGACGCTGTCGCCGACGGCCGCGACGAACAGGTTCAGCTCGATGTCGCCGAAGCGGTCGCCGGCGGCGTCGCGCAGCACCTGCACGCGGTGGGCGAACGCGTCTTCCGGGGCGGTGCCGGCGGTGACGCCGGCCATGATCGAGAAGCTGAAGATGTCGGCTTCGCGGCCACCGAGCGCCACCATGCGGTCGCCCGAGCCGGACAGCATGATCGGCGGCACGGCGGTGCCGGTTTCGGCGGCGAGCAGCTCGCGGGTGGCCTTGAGCGTGGACTCCAGCCTGCGGATGCGCTCGCCTCCGGAGCCCATCGGCACGCCGACGGCCTCGAACTCGTTCGGCATGTAGCCGGTGCCGAGACCGAGTTCGAGCCGGCCGTCGGTGAGGCGCTGCACGTCGGCGACATCGCGCGCGAGATAGGCGGGGCTGAGGATGCCGGCGTTGAGCACGTAGGTGCCCAGCCGGATGCTCGTGACGTCGGCCGCCGCGACCAGCGCGGGGAACGGCGAGGGCATCCCGAGGTGGTCGGGGACCTGGAGCACGTCGTAGCCGCGGTCCTGCACCTCGCGGGCACGGGCGCGCCAGTCCGTGCGGGAGCCGACGTTGAGCAGGGAGACCCCGAAGCGGAAGGGCTGGGTAGTCATAGGGGCGGATCCTTCGCATGCGGACGAACGGAGAAAGCCGGTACGGCCTCCGGCTCACACGTACGCCACGCTAGTCCCGTTCAACGCCATGATCGAGATCACGAGGTTTCGCGACCCGTACCGGTGACGCGGGGTTCGCGCAGGTGGTCGAGGACCCGCCCGAGCTGGTGGACGAACTGCTCGCGCTCGGCCGCGGGCAGGGGTGCGGTGAGTTCGTCCTGCACGTCGTCGAGGGTTTTCGTCATCGCGGCGAGGTGGGTGCGGCCTTCGCCGGTGAGGGTCACGACGTTGCGGCGCCGGTCGGCCGGGTCGGGTGCGCGCTGCACCAGGCCGGCGGCCTCCAGCTCGCCCACGGCCTCGACGACGTAGCTGCGGTCGATACGGCAGCGCCGTCCGAGCGCGGCCTGGCTCGCGGGGCCGAACTCGTCGAGCGCGGCGAGCAGCGCGTAGTGGTAGCGACGGAACCCGGCGGCGTCGAACGCCTCGCCCACCAGCCGCGTGACCTGCGTGGCGAGCTGGGTGACGAGCCAGCTGGGCCGGCTGCGCAACAGGGTGGGGACGCGGTCGTCCCCGGTGTTCTGCATGGGCAGAGCGTAACGGCGACGCGTGGCCGCGACGCGGGAAGTGGCTGCTTCGCGCAGCTACCTCCGGGTGATCGCCCGGAGCGAACCCCGCACGCCGTGAGCGAACGCCGGCCCCACGGCCTCGCCCACGCTCCTACGTTCGGGGCGGACAGGGATCTCGCGCGGAGAAGGAGAAGACGATGACGTTGACGGTGGTTCCCGGGATGCACGCGGCGGGGCAGCAGCCGAACGAGTCGGTGTACGAGCAGTTGCTGCGCGACCGGATCGTGTTCCTGGGCACCGAGGTGACCGACGAGGTGGCGAACCGGATCACGGCGCAGCTGTTGCTGCTCGCCGCCGACGACTCCGAAAAGGACATCACCTTCTACCTCAACTCGCCCGGCGGTTCGGTCACGGCGGGTATGGCGATCTACGACACGATGCAGCTGGTGAAGCCGGACGTGGCGACGTGGGGGCTGGGGTTCGTGGCGTCGATGGGGCAGTTCCTGCTCTCGTCGGGCACGCCGGGCAAGCGGCACTTGTTGCCGAACACGCGGATCGTGATGCACCAGCCGTCGGCGGGGATATCGGGGGCGGCGACGGACATCGCGATCCAGGCGGCGGTGTTCGGGAAGATGAAGCGGCGGATCGCGGAGCTCACGGCGGCCCAGACGGGGCAGCCGGTGGAGCGCATCACCGCCGACGCCGACCGCGACCGGTGGTTCGACGCCGAGGAGGCCCTGGCCTACGGGTTCGTGGACCACATCGTGGGCGCGGAGCGGGTCGCGACGGCCTGACCGTCCCTTCCGGACGGACTCTCGGGCACGCGCGTCCCGGCGTCCTCACGCCGGGACGCGCGTGCGGTACTGCTGGGGGCTGCGGCCGTATTCGCGTTTGAACGCGGCGCTCAACGCGAACGCGCTGCCGTAGCCGACCTGGCGGGCGATCGCGCCGATCGTCGTGTCGGGCTGCTGGCGCAGCAGGTCGGCGGCCAGGGCGAGGCGCCACGCGGCGAGGTAGGCCATCGGGGGCTCACCGACGGTGGCGGTGAAGCGCCGTGCCAGGGCGGCACGGGAGACGCCGGTGCCGGCCGCGAGCTCGGCGACGGTCCACGGGTGTGCGGGCTGGTCCTGCAGCAGCCGCAGCGCGCGGCCGGCCACGGGGTCGTCGTGGGCGCGATACCAGGCGGGCGCGGGTGAGCCGGGGCGGGCGAACCAGGTGCGCAGCGCCGCGATGAGCAGCAGGTCCAGCAGGCGGTCGAGCACGGCTTCCTGGCCGGGCACGTCCTTGCCGATCTCGGTCGCGAGCAGCGGGACGAGGGGGCTGTCCCAGTCGGCCGCGCGAACCAGCAGGGTCTGGGGCAGGGCGGCGAGCAGCCGTCGCGACACCTCGCCCACCCGTGGATACGTCCCGGTGAGCAACACGGTGGTGCCGCCGGCGGGGGTGCCCCAGGTGCGTACGCCGACGTCGATGAGGTCGATGAGGTGCTCGCCGTCGGGGGTGCGGCACTCCTGGCCGGGCAGGATCACCGCCTGCGGCGGGGTGGCCGGGTCGTCGGCGAACAGATACGGGTCCGGGCCGAGGGCGATCGCGATGTCCCCCGCCTCCAGGTGCGTGGCGTCGCCGTGGTCGGGCACGAGCCACGCCTCACCGGCCACCACGGCGACGATGGTGAGCGGGGCTTCGTCCTCGATGCGCAGTGACCACGGCGGCGTCAGGACCGAGCGGAGCAGGAAGGCCCCGTGCGCGCGGGGCCCGTCGAGGAGCGCGGCGAGCGGATCCATGCCCAGCAGTGTAGACGCTGGAACATGCGATTGAGCTGATGAACCATGGAGAGTCTCATCTGCCGGCGCTTCACTGGCTGGCATGACAAACACAACTCTGGTTCTGGGCGGTACGGGTAAGACGGGGCGCCGGGTGACGCAGCGGCTGACTGCGCGCGGTGTCGAGGTGCGGGCGGTTTCGCGCAGGAGCGAGCCGCGGTTCGACTGGGCGGACGACACAACGTGGGCACCGGTGCTCGATGGCGTCGGGTCGATCTACGTGACGTTCTACCCGGACCTGGTGGTGCCGTGGGCGGCGCCGGTGATCCGGGCGTTCTGCGCGCGGCCGGTGGCGGCCGGGGTGCAGCGGATCGTGCTGCTGTCCGGGCGCGGTGAGGAGGACGCGGCAGTCAGCGAGCAGGTGGTGCGGGAGTCGGGTGCGGCGTGGACGGTGTTGCGGGCGAGTTGGTTCTTCCAGAACTTCAGCGAGCACTTCTTCCTCGAGCCGGTGCTGGCGGGGGAGATCGCACTGCCGGCCGGGCAGACCACGGAGCCGTTCGTGGACGCCGACGACGTCGCCGACATCGCGGCCGAGGCGTTGACCACGGGTGCGCTCGACGGCCGCACGCTGGAGCTGACCAGTCCGCGGCTGCTGACGTTCGACGACGTGGCCGGGGAAATCTCCGCCGCGGTCGGGCGGAATGTTCGCTATCGTCCGGTTTCGGCGGAGGAGTTCGTGCGGCTCGCGACCGACGGCGGCGTACCGGCCGACGAGGCGCAGGTGCTGGTCGAGTTGTTCGCGCGGGTGCTGGACGGGCGCAACTCGCATGTGACCGGTGACGTGGAGCAGGTACTGGGGCGCCCGGCGCGCGATTTCGCGGACTACGCGCGCTCGACGGCGTCGACCTGCGTCTGGACGCGGTGAGCCGCGCCGGCTGGGGAAGGGAGCACGTGATGTCCACTGTGTCCGGAGTGGTCCTCGTGGTCGCGATCGTCGCGGCGGGGCTGATCGCGGGGTTGTTCTACTCCTACGCGGTGTCGGTGATGCCAGGCCTGGCGCGGGCCGACGACCACACGTTCGTGACGGCGATGCGCGAGATCAACATCGCGATCGTCAACGGCTGGTTCCTGCTCACGTTCCTCGGCGCGCCCCTGCTGGCGGCGGCCGCGGTGGTACTGGACCTGGTGGCCGGCGGACGTGGGGCGCTGCCGTGGCTGATCGCCGGCTTCGTGCTGCTGCTGGCGATGATCGTGATCACGGCTGTGAAGAACATCCCGATGAACAACGCGCTGGACAGCGGCACGGCTTCACTCGCCGAGCTGCGCGGGCAGTTCGAGACGAGCTGGGTCCGGTGGAACCTGTTGCGTGCCTTCGCCTCGGCGGCCGGGTTCGCATGCTTGCTCGGTGGGTGGCTGGCGCGCGGAACCGGTTGACACGGTGCCGGAGCCGGTCCCGCGGCGCGGGTCAGTCGGCGAGGCGGAAGTACAGGTCGGTCTCCCACTTCGTGGCGTCGGGTTCCACACGCGGGTCGGTGCGGTAGACCTCGAGTCGCCCGGTCCAGTGCTCGCCGTCGGCGGCCCGGGTGCGGTCCCAGCGCACGCCTTCGGCCGCACCCCACGCGAGGACTTCGGCGGTGGCGGCGACGAGTCCGTCCGGCGCGCCGTGGTGGGTGGCGGTCACGTACTTCCCCCCGGGCACGACGTCGTTGAGGTAGTCCTCGCCCAGTTCGACCGGCGCCGCGACGGGCACCCCGGCCTCCACCGTCAGGCTCGCCATGTCCGGGCCGATCACGAGGTAGCGGAAGAACGGCGCTCCCGCGGGCGTGACCCCGCGTTCGACAAGGGCGCCCACGATCGCGGCGATGCGGTGAGCGACCTCGCGCAGCCCGTCGAACCCGACGGTCGCGCGGTAGGCGACGTAGGGCTGGTCTTCGCGGTCCACCAGGGACGGCATGGGGTTCTCCTCGTGTTCGGGTCAGCCCAGCATCGGGCGGACTTCGATGGTGCCGTACGCGGCGGCGGGATGGCGGGAGGCGATGTCGACGGCCTCGTCGAGGTCGGCGCAGTCGATCATGACGAAGCCGCCGATCTGTTCCTTGCTCTCGGTGAACGGCCCGTCGGACAGCAGGACGTCGCCGCCGCGGACGCGGACGGTGGTGGCGGTGGCCGGCGGGTGCAGGCCTCCGCCGCCGACGAGGATTCCGCGGGCGAGCAGGTCGTCGGTCCAGCCTCCGCAGCCGGCGATCTTCTGGTCTTCGGTGGGCTCTTCGCCGGCGATCATGAGCAGGTAACGCATGAGCTGCCTCCTAGGCGTGGGTGAGGACTTCGGTCAGGCGGGCGGCGAAGGGACCGGGCTCGCCGGCGAACCCGCCGTGGTCGCCGGGGAACTGCACGGCGTCCTGCCCGAGCGCGCGGGCCAGTTCGACCCCGGCGGTGTGGGCGGGGGTGCCGGCCGCGGCCTTGCCGACGGCGACGACGAGGCGGGTGTCGGTGGCGCGCAGGGCGTCGAGGTCGGGTTCCCAGGCGCCGATCGCCGCCATGAGGTGGCCGAAGAAGAAGGCGAAGTTGCCCTGCATCCGTTTGCCCTGCTCGATTTCCTCGGCCGTCGGGTTCGCAGGTGGCGGCGGCACGTCGAACCCGGACGCCGCCATGAACGCGCCGAGCGCGGCCTCGACGCCCTGCTCGCGGCAGATCGCCGGGATGTCGGGGAAGTCGGCGAGCATCTCGCCGAGGTAGCGGCTGACCGGCGGCTCGTGCGCGATCAGGGTGGCGACCTCGCCGGGGTGGCGCCGGGTGTGTTCCAGCATCGTGATGGCACCGCCGCTGTTGGCGAACACGTGCGCGGGCCCGCCACCGATCTCGGTGAGCAGGCGGTGCACGTCGTCGGCGTGCTCACCGACGAGGTCGCTGCCGGGTTCGCCGGCGATCGGGCTGCGGGAGATGCCGCGCGGGTCGAAGGTGACCACGGTGTAGTGGTCGGTCAAGTGCGGGCGCAGGCCGGTGAAGGCTGTGGCGTCGGCGGGGCCGCCGGGCACGAGCAGCAGCACGGGGCCGTCGCCGTCGAGGTCGTAGGTCAGCTCGGCGCCGGGTACGCGCAGCGTCTTGGTGATCATCGCGGTCCTTCCGGTTCACGGGTCGGTTCGTCCAGCCGACGAACGGGCGGCGCCGGGACCGACACTTCGGCTCCGGAATTCCCGGGAGATGTTTCGGCGAGCCTGCGCCGCAGGAAGCTGCGCTCGGCGTCGGTGCGGGCGAGGTCGAACGCGTCGGTGTATGCGGCGTGGGCTTCGGCGGTGCGGCCGAGGCGGCGGAGGAAGTCGGCGCGGGTGGCGGGCAGCAGGTGGTAACCGGCCAGCGTGCCGCGGGCGGTGAGCTCGTCGGCGAGCGCGAGCCCGGTTCCGGGCCCGAACGCCATTCCCGCGGCGACCGCGTGGTTCAGCTCCACGACGGGGGTGGGCAGGTGGCGGCGCAGCTCGCGGTAGAGGCCGGCGATCTGGGCCCAGTCGGTGTCGGCGGCGCGCGCGGCCGTGGCGTGACACGCGGCGATCGCGGCCTGCACCTGGTACGGCCCAGGGCTGCGGCGGCGCAACGCGGCTTCCAGCAGGGTGGTGCCCTCGGTGATCGCGGCGGCGTCCCAGCGGCCGCGGTCCTGTTCCTCCAGCGGTACGAGCTCCCCGTCGGCGGCGACGCGGGTGGCGCGGCGGGCGTGCTGCAGCAGCAGGAGCGCGAGAAGGCCGGTGGCCTCGGGCTCGTCGGGCATCAGGTGCGCGAGCACGCGGGCGAGGCGGATCGCTTCCGCGGCGAGGTCGGGCCGTTGCAGATCGGGCCCGGCACTGGCGGTGTAGCCCTCGTTGAACAGCAGGTACAGCACGCCGAGCACGGCCGCGGTGCGTTCGGGCAGCAGGTGCGCGGGCGGCACGCGGTACGGGATGCCCGCGCTGCGGATCTTGCGTTTCACTCGCACGAGCCGCTGCGACATCGTGGCCTCGGGGACGAGGAACGCGCGAGCGATCTCGGCCGTGCTGAGCCCGGCGAGGGTGCGCAACGCGAGCGCGACCTGCGCTTCGACTGCGAGCGCCGGGTGGCAGCAGGTGAAGATAAGCCGGAGGCGGTCGTCGGGCACGGTGCCGTCGTCGGTCGGTGGTTCTTCGGGGACGATCATGCGCGCGGCCTCCCGGAGCTTGCCCGCGCCGACGGCGTCGCGGCGGATCCGGTCGACGGCTCGGTTGCGGGCGGCGGTGGTGAGCCAGGCCCCGGGTTTGGCCGGGATGCCGTCGCGCGGCCAGGTGCGCACGGCGAGGGTGAAGGCGTCCTGGGCGCACTCCTCGGCGAGGTCCCAGTCGCCGGTGACCCGGATGAGGGTGGCCACGACCAGCGACCACTCTTCCCGGAACGCCTGCGCGGCGGCGGCCTCCACCGCGGCGTCTCGCCCTTCCTGCTGCAACCCTCGCTCCCTCCGGTACCGGCTCGTACCCGCTCGACGAGCGGGCCACGCCGAAACCGACACCCGGATGCGAACCTAAACCGGGGGACCGACAGTTCTCCAGGCCTTCAGCGGCGCTCGACGAGCAGCGTCACCCCGTCGAGGATGCGGGCGAGGCCGAAGCGGAAGTGGTGCTCGGGGTTCGTCGCGGCGCCGTGGGCCTGGCCGGCGGCGGTGCCGACGCGGCTCGCGCGCGGGAAGTTCGCGGCGTCGGCGGCGGGGATTTCGGCGAGGACGGGCGCGCTGCGTTCCCACCACTCGGCGTCGGTCAGACCGCTGCGGCGCGCGAGCCGCACGGCGTCGATGGAGCCGCGCGCGGTGCCCTGCACGAGCCCGATGACGAGGCCGACGACGGCGTCGAGCTCCAGCTCGTCGAGGTCGAGGCCGTCGAGGGCGCTGAGTTCGCGTTCGTACTTGGCGAAGGTGTTGGGTCCGAGCGGCGGGCGGGCGGTGGTGATCTGCAGCAGCCAGGGGTGGCGGTGGTAGAGGCGCCACAGGTCCTCGGCCACGGTGGTGAGCGCGTCCCGCCAGCCAGTCGACGGCAGTTCGGCGGTGAGCTCGCCGTGGGCGTCGTCGAGCATCAGGTCGATCAGCTCGGCGTGCCCGGGCACGTAGGTGTAGAGCGACATCGGGGCGACGCCGAGCTCGTCGGCGACGCGGCGCATGGTCACGGCCTCGAGCCCGTCGGCGTCGGCCAGCCGGGTCGCGGTGGCGACGACGTCGGCCACGGTGAGCTTGGGTTTCGGCCCTCGCCGCGGCGGTCCGGGGATGCCCCAGAGCAGCTCGATCGTGCGCCGCGGGTCGCCACCGCCGGTGTACTCCGTGCTCATCCGCGTCATTCTGCCCTGTATTTCCTCGTACGTCGTACAGAGTTCTGGTAATGTCGGCGGACGGCGTACGAGACCGACGGGAGGGGGAGTCGTGGGGAGCGCATCGCCGGGGCGGGCCGTGGTGGTCGAGCCGGGTTTCGTCGTGTTCTGGCACCCGGACGGCACCACACCGGCGGGACCGGGCGAGCCGGGGACGGTCGACGTCGTCCTGCGCGACGGACTGCGCACGGTTCCGGCGCGGCGAGTGCCGATTGCCGACGCCGTCACGCTGCTGCGCGACGTCTCCGGCGACGCGTCGGCCGAGTTCTGGTCGGTCGCCGCGCAGGCGGGCACGCGCCTGGCCGAGGCCGGGTGGACGGGACCGCTGGCACCGGAGGAAGAACAGTGGCTGCGCCGGCTCGCCGACGCGATGCCGCCGCACGCCCACGCCACCCCGCTGCCCGGCGATCCCGCCCGGCTGCCCGAGCCGTTCCCTGTGCTGCTGGGCTTCCTGCGTGACGTCGCCGGCCTCGCCGCCGCCACACGGGTGTCGCTGCGGCTCGAATCGGACGACTTCGACGGCGGCCGGTTCCGCGCCGTGGTGCAGGTCCACGGCGACACGCTCGTGGACGCGGAGGAACTGTGGCGGACGGGCGCCGAGGCGGTCCGCCACGAGGTGCTGCTCGTGCTGCGGCGCTGCGCCGAGGTGTGGCCGCCGCTCGCCCCGCTGCTGGCCGCGCCCGTGCCCGCGGAAGTGGCGCTGCTCGACGACGACATCCGCGAGCTGCTCGGTGACGCCGCCGGCCGGCTGGCCGAGCTCGGCGTCGCCGTCCACTGGCCCGCGCAGCTGGCGGGGCTCACGGCCCGCGCGGTCGTCCGCCCTGGCGCCGCGCCGGACGACGTGCCCGCGTTCTTCGGCGGCGGCCGCGCGCTCGAGCTCGATTGGCAGCTCGCCCTCGGCGGCGCGCAGCTGTCGGCGGCCGAGCTGGATGTGCTCGCGAAGGCCCGCCGGCCCGTCGTGCGGCTGCGCGACCGGTGGGTGTTGCTCGGCCCGGCGTCCGCGAACCGCGCGCGGGAGCGGGCGCTGAAGCCCCTCACGCCCGTCGACGCGCTGGCCGCCGTGCTGGCCGGGACGACCGAAGTGGACGGTGCCGAGGTCGAGCTCGTCACCGACGGCTGGCTCGCAACATTGCGGTCCCGGCTCGCCGAGCTGCCCGGTCCGGCGCCGCAGCCGGCGGGGCTGACGGCGACCCTGCGCGACTATCAGCTGCGCGGCCTGCACTGGCTCGACACCGTCACCTCACTCGGCCTGGGCGGCTGCCTCGCCGACGACATGGGCCTGGGCAAGACGCTCACCCTCATCGCCCTGCACCTGCACCGCGACGCCGGCCCGACGCTGGTGGTGTGCCCGGCGTCGTTGCTGGGCACGTGGGAGGCCGAGATCCACCGCTTCGCTCCGGGCGTGGCCGTGCGGCGGTTCCACGGCGGCGCCCGCTCGCTCGACGAACTGGACGGGTTCGTGCTCACCACCTACGGCACGCTGCGCGCGGACCCGGCGCCGCTGGCCGCGGTGGCCTGGGATCTGGTGGTGGCCGACGAGGCCCAGCACGTGAAGAACCACCGCTCCGGCACGGCGAAAGCGTTGCGCACGCTGCGATCGTCCGCGCGGGTCGCGCTCACGGGCACGCCGGTGGAGAACACACTGTCCGAGCTGTGGGCGATCTTGGACTGGACCACACCGGGCCTGCTCGGCACGCTCACGGAGTTCCGCGCCCGCTGGGCGAAACCCGTCGAGACGGGCAGCGATCCGGCAGCGGCCGAGCGGCTTTCCCGGCTGCTGCGACCGTTCCTGCTGCGGCGGCGCAAATCCGATCCGGGGATCGCGCCCGAGCTGCCCGCGAAGACCGAGACCGACCGGCCCGTGGCCCTGACCTCGGAGCAGGCCGCGCTGTACGAGGCGGCCGTGCGGGAGCTGCTGGCCGAGGTCGGGGCGAGCGCCGGGATGGCCCGCCGCGGCCGGATCGTCAAGCTGCTCACCGCACTCAAGCAGATCTGCAACCACCCGGCCCACTACCTGGCCGAAGGCGACGACGCGCCCCTGTCCGGCCGGTCCGGCAAGCTCGAACTGCTGGACGAGCTGCTCGACACAATCCTCGCCGAAGACGGCGCGGTGCTCGTGTTCACCCAGTACGTGGTGATGGCGCGGCTGCTGCAACGCCACCTCGCGGGTCGTAAAATCCCCAGCCAGTTCCTGCACGGCGGCACCCCCGTTCCTCAGCGGGAGGAGCTGGTCCGCCGGTTCCAGGACGGTGCCGTGCCGGTGTTCCTGCTGTCACTGAAGGCGGCCGGGACGGGCCTGACGCTCACCCGCGCCGACCACGTCGTGCACTACGACCGCTGGTGGAACCCCGCCGTCGAGGACCAGGCGACCGACCGCGCGTACCGGATCGGGCAGACGCGACCGGTACAGGTGCACCGGCTCGTTGCCGAGGGCACTGTGGAGGACCGCATCGCGGCGCTGCTGCGCGAGAAGCGCGCGCTCGCCGACGCCGTGCTCGCCGGTGGGGAAGCAGCGTTCACCGAGTTGACGGACACCGAGCTCGCGGAACTCGTGCAGTTGAGGAGGCCGGCGTGACCGACCGCGTCCGGGGGTTCCCGGCGTTCCCCGCCCGCGAGGGCCGGGGTCCGTTCGCACGCACGTGGTGGGGCCGCGCGTGGCTGCAGGCCATGGAGGACACGGCCCTGGATCTGCGGCAACTGCGGCGCGGCCGCCGTTACGCCGTGGCGGGACTGGTCGGACCGATCACCGTGAGCCCCGGCCGGATCGCCGCGACCGTGGACGACACCGACGGCGGTCCGTTCCGCACGAGCGTGCACCTGGCCGAACTGTCCACAGCGGACTGGGACCTGCTGCTCGGCCGCGCCGCCGACCGGGCCGGGAACCTCGCCGCGCTGCTCGACCGGCACCTGCCGCCGGAGCTGGCCGACGACGTGCCGCTGCTGCCGGGGATCGGCGACCTCGACCCGGACTGCGACTGCCCCGGCTTCGAGCTGCCGTGCCGGCACGCGGCCGCGCTGTCGTTCCAGGTGTCGTGGCTGCTCGACGCCGACCCGTTCGTGCTGCTGCTCGCCCGCGGCCGCACCGAACGCGAGGTCCTCGACGAGCTCGGGCAGCGCACCACCCGCCCCGCCGACGGCATCCTCGCCGCCGACGCGTACGCACGGGTGGTGCCGCCCCTGCCGGATCTGGCCGAGTTCACCCCGGTGCCGCGCTAGGCGTGGGTGCCGCCGTCGATGCGGATCTCGGTGCCGGTGATGAACTCGCCGTCGTCGGAGGCCAGCATCGCCACGACACCGGCCACCGACTCCGGGCGGCCGACCGGGTTGCCGACCGGCGTCGCGAGATCCGTCGGCAGGATCGGCAGGAGCTTGCCGAACAGCGCCCAGTCCACGTCCTGCGGCATCCAGGTGCCCGCGTTGTCGGTGATGCCGCTCTTCACGCTGCCCGGTGCGACGCTGACCGCGCGCACGCCCTGTTTGCTGTACTCCAGCGCCAGCGAGTGCGTGAACGCCTGGATCCCGCCCTTGCTCGCCGCGTACGCCGCCATGTAGGGGTGCGCGAACGCCGCGGACGTGGAGCTGAAGTTGATCACCACGCTCTTCCCGGTGGCGATCAACGCGGGCAGCGCCTCGCGCGTGACCAGGAACGTGCCGGTGAGGTTCACCGCGACGATCCGGTTCCAGAACTCCAGCGACGTCTCATGCGTGTGGGAGGCCTGCAGGATCCCGGCGGCGTTGACGAGCACGTCGAGCCCGCCGAGGTGCTCGACCGCGGCCGCGGTGCCCTTCACCACCGACTGCTCGTCGGCGACGTCCATCACGAAGGTCTCGAGGCGCGGATCGCCGGCCAGCTCGGCGGTGCCCGCGATCGTCTCGGCGGACACGTCGGTGGCCACCACCCGCGCCCCCTCAGACAGCAGACGCAGCGTCGTGGCGCGGCCGATGCCGGAACCGGCACCCGTCACGAGGATCCGGCGATCGTGCAAGCGAGTCATCGATCTCCGTAGTGTTGGCTTCGGCTCCGCCGAAGCGTGCGAAATCGCTTTTGAGCCGGTTTCCGGACAGAGCGGTGGGACCGGCCGGGGGCCGATCGCACCGCTCTGTCCGGAAACCGGCGCGATCTCGCTGTTACGTTACCGAGTTCACCACTGCCTGCCACGGCGAAGTTTCCCCAGTTCCGGCATCGACACGTGCCCGATCCGGTACCGCACGGGGTCTTCGTCCGGTGCGTCCTCGGCCCACAGCGTGTAGCGCACCAGCTCCCAGCCGCGCGGGTCGATCACGAGCGCGGTTGAGTGGACGCCGTCGCGCTGCGAGTGCTCCGACAGGTCGGCCAGCGCCGGCGTGATCACGTCACCCGGAAGGACCTCGCGCGGCAGGGTTTCGGTTCGTTTGCCGGCCGCGCGAGGTGTCGCGCCGAACGCCGGTCCCTCCTCGAACGCCAGCACGGTCCAGTGCTGCACCGGCGGGCGCCCGAAGTCGTCCACGATCCCGCGGAACCCGCCCTCCCACAGGAACGAGTGCATCCCGGCCGGGTCGTGCCAGAGGTAGAAGGGGGAGTACTGGTTGAGCGCCGAGCCGTCGACGCCGCGCTCGCGTACCCCGTACGCCTTGAGCCCCAGCCCGGGGAACTCGTCCAGCAGCGGCCCGCGCTCGCGCACCCTGCGGTGGATGATCTGCATGTCGTAGTCGGCGGGCAGGGTGATCTCGTAGTGCATGGCGTGCACGGGTGACCTCCGATCGTCGAGGTCCACACTAGGAGGGCAGGGGCATGCGGGCGTACGGGTTTGTGGGAGCAGGGGAGATCACGGCCGCGATCGTCGAAGGACTGAGCGCGGATGTGGCTGACCCGCCCGCCGTGTTCCTCTCCCCGCGCGGGCGGCAGGTCGCACACGAGCTGGCCGGGCGGTTCCCGAACGTGGCTGTCTGCGCGAGCAACCAGGAGGTGCTCGACGTGGCTTCGGTGATCGTGCTCGCGGTCCGGCCCGACGTAGCGCGGGAAGTGGTGGCAGAGCTGGAGTTCCGGCCGGACCACGTGGTGCTCAGCGCCGTGGCCGGGGTGCCGCTGGCGACGCTGCGGGAGTGGACCGCGCCAGCCGCACCCGTCGTACGGACCATCCCGCTGCCGCAGGCCGCGCGGCGGCAGAGCCTCACCGCAGTGTTCCCGGACCACCCCGTCGCCCGCGGCCTGTTCGAGCCCCTCGGTGGGGTGGTCGTCCCACCCGACGAGCCGACGCTCGACGCCTTCAGCGCCGCGACCGCCACCTTCGCCGCGCACCTGGACTACCTGGCCACCATCGCGGGCTGGCTCGCCGGCCACGGCGTCGAACCCGGCGCCGCCGATGCCTACGTGACTCACCTGTTCGCGCAGCTGGGCCAGTCGCTGGACACCGCGTCGCTCACCGTGCTGACCGCGAAACACACCACACCGGGCGGGATCAACCAGCAGCTGATGACCGCGTTGCGCCACGACGGCGTGCCTGGCTCGGTGCGCCGCGGCCTCGACGCGGTCCTGGCCCGGCTGCGCGAATAACTCAGCTTTGCTTGCGCGCCAGCAGATAAGCCTGCGGAGTCTTCTCGTGCGGCGGCTCCGGTGCGCGAACCAGCCGGGCTTCCACCGTGAGACCGGCCTCGGTCAGCAACCCGGCGATGAAGTCCGGGTCGAGGCGGTAGGCGTCGAGGGAGATGTCGTGGCCGTAGCCGTTGGCGATGTGCCGGCGTTCGGCACCGACCTGGAACCCAGTCAGCAGCCGCCCGCCCGGCTCGAGCACGCGGGCGAGCTCCATGATCAGCACCGACAACTGCTCCGGCGGAGTGTGGATCAGCGAGTACCACGCGAGCGCACCCGCCAGCGACGCGTCGGCCAGCGGCAACGCGGCCATCGACCCGACCTCGAACTCCAGCCCCGGAAACGCCTGACGCGCGACCTCGACCATGCCAGGGGACAGGTCGATCCCGAACGCGTCCAGCCCGCGCCCCGCGAGATACCCCGTGACCCGGCCCGGCCCGCACCCGAGATCACCGACCCGCGCTCCGGCGCCGACCAGCTCGCTGAAGGTGTCCAGCATCGCGCGCTCCCACGGACTCGCGGCGAGGGCGTCCTTCAGCAGATCGGCGTAGGACACAGCAACGGTGTCGTAGGCGGTGCGGGTGGCGGACACGAAGTCGGTTTCGGAGGCGGTCATAACCGCGCACGCTAGCGGGCCGCCCAGCCCCGTGTCCGCGAAACGCCCCGGTTACACCCGGGCGCGGTCGATGATCGCCGAGGTGTCCGTGCCCGCCGGCAGCGTGCCGAACGCGATGCCCCAATCACCGCCGAAGCGCGACGCGCAGAACGCGTCGGCCACGGCCTGGTCACCGTGGCGCACGAGCAGGGAACCCTGCAGCACCAACGCCATCGACTCCACCACGCGCCGCGCGCGGAACTCCACGTCGTCCAGATCGGACAGTTCCTTCTTCAACCGGTCCACGGCGTCGTCGAGGCGCGCATCGGCACCGGCGGCCTGCTCGACCTCGGTGAAGAACGCCGCCACCGACTCCGGCTGACGGCCCATGGCGCGCAACGCGTCGAGCGCCGCCACGTTGCCCGAACCCTCCCAGATGGACATCAGCGGGGCCTCGCGGTAGAGCCGCGGCATCCCGGACTCCTCGACGTACCCGTTGCCACCGAAGCACTCCAGCGCCTCGGCCGCGTGCATCGGCGCCCGCTTGCACACCCAGTACTTCGTGACCGCCAGCCCGAGGCGCCGAAACGCCTGCTCCTGCGCGTCGTCCGGCCGATCGCCCGCCGCCGCGAGCCGCATCGCCACGGTCGCGGCCGCGTCGGACTCCACCACAAGGTCGGCCAGCACGTTCGCCATCAACGGCTGATCCACCAGCGCCTTGCCGAACGCATGCCGGTGCGTCGCGTGGTGCACCGCCCGCACCGCACCCAGCCTCATCCCCGACGCACTGCCGAGAGCGCAGTCGAGCCGGGTGTTGTTCACCATCTCGATGATCGTGCGGACCCCGCGGCCCTCCTCACCGACGAGCCAGCCCACGGCGTCCTCGTACTCGATCTCCGACGACGCGTTCGACCGGTTGCCCAGCTTGTCCTTCAGCCGCTGCAGGCGAATCGGGTTGCGGCTGCCGTCGGGCAGCACACGGGGGAGCAGGAAACACGACAGACCACCGGGCGCCTGCGCCAGCGTGAGGAACAGATCCGACATCGGCGCGGAGGTGAACCACTTGTGGCCCACCAGCCGGTACGAACCATCGGCGACCGGCCGCGCGGTCGTGGTGTTGGCCCGCACGTCGGAGCCACCCTGCTTCTCCGTCATCGACATGCCCGCGATCAGCCCGCGCTTGGTGCTCGGCTCCCGCAGCCCGAAGTCGTACTCCGTCGCCGCCAGCAGCGGCTCGTACAGCGCCGCCAGCTCCGCGTTGGCCCGCAACGCCGGAACTGCCGCATAGGTCATCGAAATCGGGCACGTGTGCCCAGCCTCCACCTGACCCCACACGTACAGCTTCGCCGCCCGCGCCGCGTGCGCCCCGGCCCGCTCGTCACGCCACGGCGCGCCCTGCAACCCGTGCGACACCGCGACGGTCATCAGCTCGTGCCAGTACGGGTGGTACTCCACCTCGTCGATCCGATTCCCGTACCGGTCGTGCGTGCGCAGCACCGGCTCGTTCTCGTTGACGATCCGGCCCCACTCCTGCGCCTGCTCGCTCCCGGCGAGCCGGCCCAGCTCGTGGACCTCCTCGGCCGCCCAGCCCGCGTCCGCGCGATCCAGCGACTCGAGCAGCGCCGGATCCTTCGCGACGTCGTAGACCAACGGCGGCACCTGGTTGGTGACCTCATGCGTGGCGGACATCGGAACCTCCCAAAGACCGGACGACGAACGTCCGCAACTCGACGACATCACTCACCGCACCGCCTCGCAGCGGCCCGATCAACACCTCCGCCGCGGCACCCACCAGCGCCGCCGCGGTCAGCACGGAATCCTGCGCGGGCAACGCACCCGAACGCACCCCGGCGGCTACGTGCTCGGCCACCACATCCCGGAAAGCGCGCCGGAACTCCAGGCGCTCCGCGTCGATGAGCGCGTCCACCGGCTCGGCCAGCAGCGCGTACGCCAGCCGCGGCGCCTTCAACGCGCGCGCCGCGAACGTCTCGAACACCGCCGCCACCCGCTCCGCCGGCTCACCCGGCCCTGCCGACGCCTCCCGCACCGCCTCGACCTCCCGCGTCACGACCTGGCGGAACACCCGCACGACCAACTCGGCCTTGGTGGGGAAGTGGCGGTACACCGTGCCGACGGCGACCCCGGCCCGCTCCGCGACGGCCGCCACGGAACAGCCCGCGTAACCGTGCTCGGCCAGCTGCTCGACCGCCGCGGCGACGATCGAGTCGCGCAGCGCGTCGAGGCGCTCCTGCACCTTGGGGGTCCTGCGGTAGGGCACGTCAAGAAGTGAACCATTGATTCATTACTTCAGTCAACTACGCCGGCACGCACCAAAATAGTCGCCCAGCCAAGGGGGAGTGGGGCGTGCTTGGCTGGGAAACCGGACGAAAGGACCACACCATGCTGCGTGGAATGGCCACCCTGAACTTCTCCGCCGACGACCTCTCCGCCGCCCAAGCCTGGTACACGGCCGTGCTCGGCATCGAGCCGTACTTCGCCAGGCCCGGCTACATCGAATACCGCCTCGGCGACCACGAGGCCGAGCTCGGCATCATCGACCGCCGATACCTGCCGCCGGCGCCCGAAGGCCCCGCCGGCGCGATCCTGTACTGGCACGTCGACGACTTGCCCGCCGCGCACGACCGCCTCATCGCCCTGGGCGCCACCGAGCACGACGGCCTGCGCGAACGCGGCCACGGATTCGTCACCGCCTCGGTCGTCGATCCGTTCGGCAACGTCCTCGGCATCATGTCCAACCCGCACTACGTCGACATGCTCGCGACGACCTGAGACCAGGGGAGAGGCAGCCGAGACCGGCCATGCACACCCCGAGCGACCCCGACCGGGCGAACGCCCGGAACACCCCAGTTTTCCGCTGCCTCGCGCCGCTACGATCCGGCCATGATCTGGGTGCGTACGGTGTTGGCCACACTCGGGCTGCTCGCGGTGACCTGGGTCGGCGTCGCACTGACCGTGTTCCACGGCAGCGGCGGCACTCTGCTGATCTGGGTCAGCGCCGCCCTGATACTCGTGATCCCGGCGATCCTGGCACGGTCCGCGGTGTTCGTCCTGCTGAGCATCTTCGTCGCCGGCATCCACATCGTGATCATCTTCATGGCCGGACTCACCGCCGTCGACGGATTCGTCCTGGAGACCCGTGGCGTGCAGGTGCAGGCGACCGCAACCGGCTACACCGACCATTGGACCGCCGCACAGTTCACACCGCCGAGCAAGTACACGCGCAATGGCCTGGCCGTCGTCACGCCGGACGGGCAGCACGGCGTCGTGGCCGTGGACGGCGCCAAGCCGGGCTCGGTCGTCGACGTGGTAGCCGACCCGGCAGCGGCAGTGGACCTGCACCGGCCCGACGAGGTCGACTTCACCGTCGGCATCGTCTGCGGAGCCATCGATCTCTTGATGATCTTCGGATGGGTCCACTGGGCCGACCGGTCGCGGTCCCGACGTCGGCGTTCGGCCGGCGAGGTACCAGCGGCTGCGGAGTAGTGGTCCACACCTGTCTCTGATCCGGAGGAGCGGGCCGATTGCCGTGACTTGACATAATGTACATTATCGGCACTTGGCCGACCTGCTGAAGGAAGCCCGGAGAGGGGCTTCAGGAGGCTGATTCCAGCGGTTTGAGCACCGCGAACGAGAGAGCATCCCGTGGGAAGCCCGCCGGAGCGCCGCGATCCGCGCCCGACCGAACGTCCACCACGCGACAGGCCCTGAGCAAGCCTCCTGGAGGCCGTCCGGAGACTTCGGCGGAGATCCCCGAGTTCAGACGTCAACGCCACCCAGGAACCCGCGTTCAATTCGTCACCGTGACGAATTGAACGAGACTAGCGGGACATCAAAAGTACGCAACCAACACGCGTACTGGACCATCGACAGTCGATCAACTCTCGGTACAGCCGCCTGGAACGACCTCAGGCAACCACTCGAACAGATGAACGATCCCTCGACAACACTGCGCCGCACAGTCGAAGACTCGCCAAACCGGCCATGCGGGCCGAGGACACGAGACCGAGAGAACCGTTGTCCCCCAAGGGGATTCACCCCTGCCGTGGCCATGTTTCATGCATAATCGCCATTATGCAGCATACCGGACAAGCATCCGGGCGACAGAACTGTCGGTGCTGTGCTGTACAAGATCCAGATGCTGGTTTCCGAGGCGCAGCAAGCGTTCTTCGCGGCACGGCGGCCGCGCAAGGACTCGCCGCACACCACTGCCGCCTACCGTCGTGATCTGGCCGGGATCACCACTCTCCTGCTCCAGGAGCTCGGCCGCGCGCCCGAGGAGCTGGATGTCGAACATCTGACGGCGCCGACGTTGCGGACGGCGTTCGGCGCGTTCGCCGACGGGCACGCGAAGAGCTCCGTGTTGCGGGCGTGGTCGACGTGGAATCAATTCCTCACGTTCTGCGTGTCCGACGGGCTGCTGGCAGGCAACCCGATGGGCGCGGTTGCCCGGCCCAAGACTCCCCCGCTGGTGCCGAAACCGTTGCGGGGTGAGGAAACTCCGGAGCGGTTGCTCGCCGCGGCGGCCGACGGTGCGCGGCGCGCGCGGGATCCGTGGCCGGAGCGCGACGTGCTGGTGCTGGCGCTCGGGCTGGTGGCGGGGTTGCGGGCGGCGGAGATGCGGGCGCTGACGCCGCGTTCGGTGGTGGGCCGGGACGGTGAGCTGCGGTTGCACGTCTCGGGCAAGGGCAGCCGGGACCGGTCGATCCCGGTGCAGCCGGTGCTGGCGAAGCTGATCGAGGACTACGGGAAGTCGTGCCGACGACGGTTTCCTCAGTTGCGCTTCCCGGCGGCGGAGCCGTTGCTTCGCGATCGGGCGGGTGAGCCGATCGGGCGTGGGGCGCTGGAGTACCTGGTGAAGTCGTGTTACCGGTGGGCGGGGTTGCACGACCGGGTGCCGGCGGGCGCGAACCTGCACGCGTTGCGGCACACGTTCGCGACCCGCTTGGCGGAGGACGGGGCGACGGCGTCGGAGATCATGGCGTTGCTGGGGCACGCGAGCCTGGCGACGAGCCAGAACTACATCGAGGCGACGGGCCGGGAGCAGCGGGCCGCGGCGGCGAGCAACCGGACGTACCGCGCGCTGGACGGGCTGGGCGCGGGTGATGCGGGCTGAGGGTTCAGTGGGTGGCCATGTACTGCTCGCGGAGCAGGTGTTTGCGGATCTTGCCGGAGCCGGTGAGCGGGAACTCGGTGACGAACTGCCACACCTTGGGTGTCTTGTGCGGTGCGAGGTGTTCGCGGACGTGGGCGAACAGTTCTTCCTCGCCGGCGTCCGCGCCGGGCCGCAGGAGCACGAACGCGCCGACTTGTTCGCCCCACTCCGGGTCGGGGATGCCGACCACGGCGACGTCGGCGACGGCGGGGTGGTCGAGCAGGACGTGTTCGATCTCGCGGGGGTAGATGTTCTCTCCCCCGCGGATGATCATCTCTTTCACGCGGCCTTCGATGGTGAGGTAGCCGCGGTCGTCCATGCGGGCGAGGTCGCCGGTGTGGAGCCAGCCTTCGGGGTCGATGGCGGCGGCGGTCTGTTCGGGCATGGCGTGGTAGCCGGTCATCACGTGGTAGCCGCGGGTGCAGAGCTCGCCGGTCTCCCCCGTGGCGGCGATTTCGCCGGCGAGGGGGTCGACGATCTTCACGGCGCAGGCGGGCAGGGCGCGGCCAAGGGTTTCGGCGCGGTCGTCGGCGCTGTCGGCGGGGGTGGTCATGGTGATGCCGGGTGAGGCTTCGGTCTGGGCGTAGATGATGGACATCGGGACGCCGAGGGTGGCTTCGATGCGGCGGACGAGGGCGGGTGGCACGGTGGCGCCGCCGCTGAGGGCGTAGCGGACGGAGCTGAGGTCGGTCTTGGGGAAGTCGGGGTGGCCGAGCAGGGCGAGCAGCATGGTGGGTACGCCGCCGAAGACCACTCCCTTCTCCTGTTCGAGGAGGGCGAGTTGCAGCGCGGGGTCGAACCAGGGCATGAGGACCTGGGTGCCGAGGGTGGCGATCGGGGCGAGGGTGGCGAGTACGCAGCCGGCGGTGTGGAACAGGGGCATGGGGTTGACGAAGTTCTCGCCGGGTCGCATGTCCAGCGTGCGGGCGTAGGAGAGCAGGGCGTTGTTCGTGATGCCCCGGTGGTGGAGCACGGCGCCTTTGGGGGTGCCGGTGGTGCCGGAGGTGTACTGGATCTGGGCGGGGTCGCCGGGTTCGACGGTGGGCAGGGCCTGGGTGGGCAGTCCGGAGGCGCGGAAGGCGCGCCAGTCTTCGAACCGGATGGTTTCGCGCAGGTCTGGCAGGTCGTGGCGGACGTGGTCGAGGATGGCGGCCATGGGGGTGCCGCGGTATTCGCCGACGAGGAACACGCCGGAGGCGCCGGACTGGCCGAGGACGTGGCGGAGTTCGGCTTCGCGCAGGGCGGGGTTGACGGTGACGAGCGTCAGGCCGGCGAGGGCGGTGGCCATCTCGAGCAGGACCCATTCGGGGATGTTGTTGGCCCACGCGGCCACGCGTTCGCCGGGTTCGAAGCGGCCGAGCAGGGAGCGGGCGGCGTCTTCGGCTTCGCTGAGGAGCTCGCCGTAGGTCCAGCGGCGGCGAGCCGCGGGGTCGGGCAGGCCTTCGACGAGGGCGGGTGCGTCCGGGGCTTGGTCGGCGGCTTCGCGGAGCAGGTCGCCGACGGTGATCTCGCGGACGAGTTCGAGTTCGGTGGCGGGTGTGAACGCGGCCTTCGTCACGGGCGTCTCCCTCGCTCGGCCGGCGCGCAGCTTCGCTGCCGGCAGTCCCCCGGGGACATTCCGGACTCTAGTCCGCCAGGCGGGCCGGCGGAGCCGCTTGAAATCCCGGCGGAGCCGCTTGGAGTCGGAGTGGAGCCGCTTGAATTCTCAGCGGAGCTGCTCGAGGTCCTTCGCGGCGTACACGATCTCTTCGGCGAGGCGGCGGAGCTCGTCGGCGTCGGCGCCGTCCTGGGTGGCGGTGGCGATGTCCTCGGCGGCGCAGCGCAGCTGGAAGAGGCGGTCCTGCAGGGAGGCGATCTCGGTGTCGGAGAGCACGACGGCGTCTTCGGGCAGGCCGCTGCGTTGCAGGGCGGTGCGGCGTTCGTAGGCGCGCTGGCGGCAGGACTGCCCGCAGTATCGGCGGCGCCGGCCGACGTTGCCGCCTTCAGGCAGGCGGCGGCCGCACCAGCCGCAGTGTTTGGGTGCGTTGCTGCGGCGCGGTACGACCAGTTCGTCGCCGGTCATCGGGTGCTCGGCCAGTTCCCTCACCCGCCAGACCCTAGCTGGCCATCGTGTTCTCATGCCGAGGCCATGCCGGTGGCGCACACTGTGGGGATGCGCCCACCGTTTCCGTACCTGGCCGATCCGCTCCCCCGTGCGTTCGCCCACCGCGGGTGGCACCTCGCCGAGCTGGAGGGGATGGAGAACTCGCTGCCGGCTTTCAAGCGCGCGGTCGAGGAGGGTTACCGGTACGTCGAGACGGATGTGCACGCGACGTCGGACGGTGTGGTGGTGGTCCATCACGACGACACGCTGGACCGCACGACCGACGGTGGCGGGTCGATCGGGGCGCAGACGTGGGAGCAGGTGAAGGGCGTCAAGGTCGGTGGGCGGGCGACGTTGTCGCGGTTGGAGGATGTGCTGGAGGAGCTGCCGCAGGCTCGGTTCAACGTGGACGTGAAGGCGAACAGCGCGGTGGAGCCGTTCGTGCGGGTGCTGGAGCGCACGGGTGCGATCGACCGGGTGGCGGCGGCGTCCTTTTCGGACTCGCGGCTGGCGCGGCTGCGGCGGCTGGCGGGGCCGAAGCTGTGCACGGCGATGGGGCCGCGGTCGGTGCTGATGGTATGGGCCAACGGGTGGGTGCCGCCGTTGCCGGTGAGCCGGTTCGCGGGAGGGTATCTGGCGCAGGTGCCGGTGAAGCAGGGGCCGCTGACGGTGGTGGACCGTTCGTTCGTGAAGACGGCGGAGCGGGCGGGGTTCGAGGTCCACACGTGGACGATCGACGATCCGGCGCAGATGCGCGAGCTGCTGGACCTGGGTGTGCACGGGATCGTGACGGACCGGCCGGACCTGCTGCGCGACGTGCTGGTCGAGCGGGGTGTGTGGCAGCAGGCCGGCTGAGCCGCGTTTCTACCTGGGGCGTTTGCCCTGCCAGGCGGCCTTCCACGTGAGCGGGCCGAGGCGACCGGAGTCTTTGATGCCGTTGGCGCGCTGCAGGTCGAGCACGGCGGTTTTGGTCTTGTCGTAGTAGCAGCCGGTGCCGGTGAAGCCGTAGCCGAAGGCGTTCATGCGCAGCTGGAACGTTTTGAGCGCGGGTGCGCAGTCGCCGTAGGCGTAGACGAGGCCGGGCCAGGCGGGCATGCCGCCGGGCGGCGCGGGCGGTGCGGGCTGCGGCTTCGGGGTCGGCGGGGCGGGCAGGCCGATGCCGCCCATGTAGGCGGATTCGTCGTAGGACGGGATGCGCTTGCTGCGCGCGTCGGCGTCGCCGACGAGTTTGAGCATCCCGCCGCACTGCCAGGGCTGCCAGCCGCGCATGCGGTAGAGGTAGAGCGCGCGGTAGTCCTGTTCGCGGGGGCTGGCCTGGTCGGGGCGACCCTGGCCGCCGACGCTGCGCCAGGTGGGCAGGTCGAACTGGTAGGCGCCGTAGTAGCCGTTGCCGGTGTTGATCGTGTAGCGGCTACTGGACTCGCACATCCGCAGCTTGGCCCAGGCGCTCGAAGCGGGGTCCGCGGACGCGGCGCCGGCGACGGCGAGCTGCAGCCCCAGGACGGCGGCCGCGAGGAGCAGGATCCTCACTGCGCCGCGGTGAGCAGTGCGAACGCGGTTGGTCATGGGTTGCACAGTAAGCACGTGACCCATTGACCACAAGAGTCACAACACGCACATCAGTCTCACACAAAACGGTAAAGAATCACGTGAGCGACACGCTCGCCGCGCTACTTCGGGAGCCGTTCGGTGCGGCGCGGATGATCGGCAAGCGACGAACCGGACACGGTTTACCCGTTCGGCGGTGTCGCGCGCGGCCGCCCAGTAGTCTGCCGCCTGACCTGGAGATTCGCGACCGCTGAGGAGCCGTGGATGACGCTGGCCGAGACCCGTGACAAGAAGCGGGAACGGTGGGGCTGGTACTTCTACGACTGGGCCAATTCGCCGTTCTATTCGTCGGTGACGACCGTGTTCGGCGCGCTGTATATGAGCACTGTCGCGGCGGCGGACGCGAAGCAGAACATCACCCTTAACGGGGACAAGGCGTGCCTCGACGCGTCCGGTGTGGACGACAAGCTCCACAACTGCGACGTGTCGTTGTTCGGGCTGCATTTCCCTGCCGGTTCGACGTGGGGTTACCTGCTGTCGGTGGCGACGGTGGTGCAGGTGCTGGTGCTGCCGATCGCGGGCGCGGTGGCCGACCGCAGCCGGAACAAGCGGCGGATCCTGGGCTGGTTCGCGTGGCTCGGCGCGGCGGCGTCGGCGCTGATGTTCTTCATGGCCGGCTCCGACTGGCAGCTGGGTGCGGCGCTGTTCATCGTCGCGAACATCGGCTACGGCGGTTCGCTGGTCGTCTACTACTCGTTCCTGGTCGACGTCGCCGAGCCCGACGAGCGTGACGACGTGTCCGCGAAGGGCTGGGCGTTCGGTTACCTGGGCGGCGGGCTTGCGCTCGCGTTGCAGCTGGCGTTCTACCTCAGCCGCGACGCGCTGGGCGTGGACACGGGCACGGCGGTGCGGATCTGCTTCCTGACGTCGGGCCTGTGGTGGGCGGTGTTCACCATCCCGGTGCTGCGCGCGCTCCCCCGCGTCCACACACCGGTGGCGGTCGAGCGTGGCGTGTCGGTGCTGCGGGCCGGGTTCCGGGAGCTGCGGCGGACGGCGGTGGAGGCGAAGGCGTTCCCGCTGACGCTGGCGTTCCTGGGCAGCTACCTGCTCTTCGCCGACGGGATCTCCACGGTGGTGGCGGTGTCGGCGCAGTACGGGAAGGACGAGCTGCGCTTCTCCGACGAGGTGCTGATCATCACGGTGCTGGTGATCCAGTTCCTCGCCTACGTGGGCGGGGTGCTGCACGGGCTGGTCGCGCGCCGGCTGGGCGCGAAGCGGACGATCCTGGGCAGCCTGGTGCTGTGGGTGGCGGTGCTGGCGGGCGCGTACTTCATCCAGCCGGAGCAGCCGCTGCAGTTCTACGCGGTCGCGGTGGGGATCGGGCTGGTGCTGGGCGGCACGAACGCGTTGTCGCGGTCGCTGTTCAGCCAGATGATCCCAGCCGGGAAGGACGCGCAGTACTACTCGCTCTACGTCGTGGGCGAGAAGGGCACGTCGTGGCTGGGTCCCCTGGTGTTCGCGGGCGTCGGGCAGGCGACGGGGTCGTTCCGGCTGGCGATCGTCGCGCTGGTGATCTTCTTCGTCCTCGGGTTCGTGTTCGTGGCCCTGGTGCCGGTGCGGCGCGCGATCGTGGCGGCCGGGAACCGTCCGCCCGCCGTGCTGTGAGCGGGCGGGCCGGGGCCGGATAGGGTCGATCGTCGTGACTGCCCTCGAAGAAGCCGTGCCCGACGATCCCACCGACGCGCTGTCCCCGGTCCCCGCCGCGCGCGCCCGGGGCGGCCGCCTGAAGTTCTGCTACGGCCCGATGGACTGCGGGAAGTCGACGCTGGCTCTGCAGATCGACCACAACCACGCGCGGCAGGGCCGGCGCGGGCTGGTGCTGGTGCGCCACGACCGGTCCGGGGCGCCGCAGATCAGCAGCCGGATCGGGATCACGCGCCTCGCCACGGAGGTCGCCGCGGGCACGGACGTGCGGGACCTGGTGCGCGAGCGCTGGGCCGACGGGCAGCACGTGGACTACATCATCGTCGACGAGGCGCAGTTCCTCTCCCCCGCGCAGGTCGACCAGCTGGCGGAGCTGGCCGACGAGGCCGGCATCGACGTGTACTGCTTCGGCATCGCCACCGACTTCCGCAGCCGCCTGTTCCCCGGTGCGGGCCGGCTGTTCGAACTGGCCGACGAGCTGCAGCCGGTGCAGGTCGAGGTGCTGTGCTGGTGCGGGCTGCCGGGCCGGTTCAATGCGCGCGTGCGGGACGACGAAATACTCCGCGAGGGTGACACCGTTGTAGTAGCAGATACCGAACAGCCCGTAGTTGAATCTTCAGCTTCAGTACGTTCCGATGCTGAATCCACTACGGTCCGTTATCAGGTATTGTGCCGCCGACACTTCCGGTTGGGTGACTTGGGTCCCGTGACGGCTCACCACGGTCAGTTACGGTTGTCGTGAACGGAGCGCCAGTAGCCCAACTGGGGGATATCCGCACTTGGAAGGCGGTGTCTGCGTCACGCCGGTGCGCGAAACCTGTCCCAGTAGAGGAAGCTGATGCCGAAGGGTGACGCAGCTCATCGTGAGCAACGACATGGTTACCGGGGAATCCCCCGAACGCCGCGTTCGTTGCATAGGGTGAGCAACACCCTGGCTCCACCCGGAGCTGACTGAAAGGACCCCATCATGGCCGACCGTGTTCTCCGTGGAAGCCGGCTGGGAGCGGTCAGCTACGAGACCGACCGCAATCACGACCTCGCCCCGCGCCGTACCGTGCGCTACGCGTGCCCCAAGAACCACGAGTTCGAGGTGCCGTTCTCCGACGACGCCGAGATCCCGACCGTCTGGGAATGCCGCCTGCACGGCAGCGAGAGCGAGATCGTCGATGGCGGGCAGCCCGAGCAGAAGAAGACCAAGCCTCCCAGGACCCACTGGGACATGCTTCTGGAGCGCCGCTCCATTCCCGAGCTCGAGGACCTGCTGAACGAACGTCTCGCCGAGCTCAAGGGACGCCGGACCAGCCGGTCCGCGTGAGTCTCGGCCAGTAGCTGGCTCCCACCCATCCCCCGATCGATCGGCCCCCGTGACCTCCCTCCACGGGGGCCTTTCGCATGTCCGGGGCCGGTTAACGCGGGTTGCTCCCCTGGAGGATCTGCCAACTGGTCCGCGTGGCCGGCCGGAGAAGGTGGGTTCCCGTGCCGCGGAGGGTGACGAGCGCCGTGTGGACGGGATCGAGAGCGTCGACTCTGGACGGCCGCAGCGGACGATCCGCGTCAGCTCCAGCACAGCTTCCTCCGGACATACGAAAGTCCGCCGCCCCGGTGACCAGGACGGCGGACTCGCATGGACCTCAGTAGCTCAGTGCCGGCCGAGCAGGCGCTTGACCTGTTCCAGGCGCCGCTTCACGCCCCACTCCGCGACGCGGAAGAAGGCCTCGCGCATGATGTCGCCGCTCATCTTCGACTGGCCGATCTCGCGGTCGGTGAAGGTGATGGGGACCTCGACGATGTCGAAGCCCGCGTCGGCGGTGCGGCGGGTGAGGTCGATCTGGAAGCAGTAGCCGTGGGAGGCGATCTCGTCGAGCTCGAGCTTCTCCAGCACCGGCCGGCGGTAGGCGCGGAAGCCGGCCGTCATGTCGGAGACCTTGAGGCCCAGGGCGATGCGCGAGTAGATGTTCGCGCCGCGCGAGAGCAGCTGCCGGCTCAGCGGCCAGTTGACCGTGCTGCCGCCGGGCACGTAGCGCGAGCCGATGGACAGGTCGGTGTCCGTGACCGCGTCCAGGATCCGCGGCAGGTCCTCCGGGGCGTGCGAGCCGTCGGCGTCCATCTCGACGAACGTGGCGTAGCCCTGCGCCAGGCCCCAGCGGAACCCGGCGATGTAGGCCTTGCCGAGCCCCGCCTTCTCCGTGCGGTGGAGAACGTGGACGCGCTCGTCGGCAGCGGCCCGCTCGTCGGCGAGCTCACCGGTGCCGTCCGGGCTGCCGTCGTCGACGACGAGCACGTGGACGTCCGGGAGTGCCTTGTGGAGCCGGTCCAGAACCGGGCCCAGGTTCTCCCGCTCGTTGTAGGTCGGGATCACCACCAGCACCGGCTCGATTCCTTCGGCCCCCCGCGGCGCCTGCGCCATCCGTCTCCTCCGAATCCGGCGGTTCAGCCCGCCGCGTCCCCTGCTGTCGTGCCGGCGCGAGTGCGCCGGGTGCGAAAACGGAGTACGAACCCGCCGGCGACACCGGCGATCGCCAGTGCCAGCAGTCCGTACTCCGTCCACGCACCGAGTCGATCCGACAGCGTAGTCTGCGTCCGCAGCGGCATGCGGCCGACCAGGGCGTCTGCCGCGAAAAGGCCGGTTGAGCTGGTGATCGTCCCGTCGGGGGCCACCAACGCGCTCACCCCGGACGTCGCCGAGACCACCACGGCGCGCCCGTGTTCGACCGCGCGCAGCCGCGACATCGCCAGCTGCTGGTAGCTCATCTCTCCCGGTCCGTACCACGCGTTGTTGGTCGGTACGACGAGCAGCTCGCCACCGTCGTCGGTCGCTTCGCGGGCGGGGTAGTCGAACGCAGTCTCGTAGCAGATGAACACGCCGACCTTGGTGCCGGCGACCGACAGGGCCGCGTTGCTGCCGTCGCCCGTGCGCATGTCGGCGGTGTCGTCGACGAACGGGGTGACCAGCCGTGCGATGTCGCGGGCGGGCACGTACTCGCCGAAGGGCACCAGCTGCTGCTTGGCGTAGCGCTGGCCCTGCCCTGTCTTCGGGTCCCACACGATCGCGGTGTTCTGAGCGGTCCCGTCGGGCAGCCGGTAGAGCGCGCCGATGATGGCAGGCACGCCGTAGGAGTTCACCATCTGGTCCACCGCCGGGTCGTCCCCGTCGACCGCGGTGGCGGTCTCGGGCCACACGAGCAGATCGGGCTTGGGCACCTTGCCCGCCTGGATCTGCGCGAGGAGCTTCGCGCTCTCCTCGAGGTGGTTCTGGCGCAGCACGTCGCGCTGGCCTTCGAGCGCGATGCCGATGTCGGGCGCGTTGCCCTGCACGGCGGCGACGGTGAGCGAGCCGTCCTGTGCGTCGGTGCCGACTGTCGGCCACACGGCCAGCCCGGCGACGACCGGCAGGAACGTGAGCACCAGGGGCGCGATGAGCCGGCGGTCGCGCAGCTTGCGCTGTTCCCACCACCGCGCGGCCAGCGCGGCGAGGCCGAAGCCGCTGAGCACCACGGCGAGCCCCACGAGCGGCGCGCCGCCGACGGACGCCAGCGACAGGTACGCGCCTTCGGGCTGGCTGAACGCGACGCGGCCCCACGGGAAGCCGCCGAGCGGGAACCACGCCCGTGGCGTCTCCAGCGCGACGAACACCAGCGCCCCCCACAGCGGCGCCAGCGGCAGCCGGGACACGACCCGGATCAGCACCCCGGCGAGTCCGAAGTAGAGCGACAGCGCGCACGACAGCCCCAGCCACGGCCACGGCCCGAACTCCCGGCCGAGGAAGTCCTGCAGCCACACCAGCAACGCGAGGAAGAACACGACGCCGTAGACGAAGCCGTAGCCGAACGCGCCGCGCAGCGACCGTCCACGAAGGACGAGCGCGAAGCCGGCGAACGCGATCGGCGCGAGCCACCACAGCGGTCTGGGCGCGAAGCTGAGGTAGTACAGGTAGCCCGTGGCGCCGGCGGCGACGAGCCGCACCAGCCACGCACGCGTGAACCGCGGTCGTTTCCGCCGCTTGGAGGTCGTTTCGTGCGGAGCGCCCGGTTCGGGGTCCACGACAGTCACTGCCACGCCCCGAACTCTAGGAGGCGGAGGTGAACTGGTCGTAGATGACCGTGCCTGCGCGCACCGTCCGCAGGCATTTCGGCAGCGGCGCGCCCGGGTCGAGGCGCGGCAGCGGCGGCACGCCGGAGCGCGGATCGGTGGACCAGCGCTGCACGCGGGTGTCGGCCGTGGCGACGACGAGGTCGGTCGCGTCCCAGATCGCGTAGTGCGCGGGCGCACCGGGTACGAGACTGCCGGTCACGCCGTCGTTGACTCCGGCGGCGCGGTGGCCCGCGCGGGTGTGGGCGGTGAAGGCGGCGCGCGCGGAGAGCCGGGCGGCCGGGGTGTGGTGGTGCACGGCCGCCCGGACGGCGGCCCACGGGTCGAGCGCCGTCACCGGGGAGTCGGAGCCGAAGGCGAGCACCACGCCCTCGGCGGCGAGCGTGGCGAACGGGTTGAGCCCGGCGGCGCGGCCGGCGCCGAGGCGCTCGGCGTACATGCCGGTGTCGCCGCCCCACGCGTCGTCGAACAGCGGCTGCACCGAGGCGACGACACCCCAGCCGGCGAGGGCACGGGCCTCGTCGGCGGTGACCATCTCCAGGTGCTCGAGCCGGTGGTGGCGGGCGGCGAGCGCGCGCTGGCCCACCTCCTTCTCGGCCAGCCGGAAGCCTTCGACGACCTCCGCGACGGCCGCGTCGCCGATCACGTGGAACCCGGCCTGCAGCCCGGCCTCGGTGCACGCGGCGAGGTGCTCGCCGATGCCGGCGGCGTCGGTGTAGAGGGCACCGGACGTGCCCGGCTCATCGGCGTACGGGCTGCTCAGGGCGGCGGTGCGGGAGCCGAGCGCGCCGTCGACGAACAGGTCGCCCGCCACGCCGTGGGCACCGAGGGCGCGGGCGGTGTCGAGCCCGCCGAGCTGCCCCCAGTAGCCGACGACCTCGGGCAGGCCGGGTTCGGCGGCGAGGGCGAGCAGGCCCGTGAAGTCGTCTTGGCCGGCGATGTCCGGGCCGCCGCACTCGTGCACGCCGACGATCCCGCGCGCGGCGGCCTCGGCGAGGAACGCGCGTTGCGCCGCCGTGCGCTGCTGCGGCCTGATCGCGGCGCGCGCGGCCGCGCGGACCTTGTGGTGGGCGTCGCGGGTGAGCGGTCCGTCGGCGGAGAAGCCTTCGCCGACGCGGGCCTCGGGCGCGAGGTCGATCAGCGCGGTGGACACGAGCGCGGAGTGCACGTCGACGCGGCTGAGGTAGACGGGCGTGGTGCCGGCGGCGTCGTCGAGCTCGGCGCGGCTGGGCAGGCGTGGGTCGGTCCAGGCCGACTCGTCCCAGCCGTGCGCGAGCAGCACCTGGCCCGGCGCGGCGGCGACGGCGGTGCGGACGGCGGCCAGCAGCTCGCCTGCGCCGCGCACGCGCGTGAGGTCGAGGCCGGTCAGGTGCAGGCCGGTGGCGGTGGCGTGCACGTGGGCGTCGACGAACGCGGGGGCGACGAACGCGCCGTCGAGATCGACCACCGTCGCGTCCGGGTGCAGCGCGCGGGCGGGGGCGTCCTGGCCGACCCAGACCACGGTGCCGCCGGACACGGCCAGCGCCGTCGCGTCGGGGGAAGACGGGGTGTAGATCCTGCCGCCGAGCAGGAGCGTCGTGCTGTCGTTCGTCACGGTGTCGAGTCTCCCCCGCGTCGCGCGCGCCGACCGCCCGGGGTCGGTTTTCCTCACTCCGCGTGAACACGAGTTCGCCCCTGTGAGCCAGGTCACCTGAACGGGTCGGGCCGGTCGGCACGTGCTTGGTCCGTGAGGGAGCGCCGCCGCCAGGTGGCCGCCGAAGGGGACGCGCGGTGCGGGTGACCGGCCGGGCGGGAGACAGGGGACTTCGATGCACCAGATCGTCGCGAGCCCGGTGACCGGGCTCATCCAGGCCGAAGACATCACCGACCTCGTCGCTGTGACCGAAGGCGAGGTGCTGCTGCCGGGCGAGCCCGGGTATGCCGCCGAGTGCGCCGCCTTCAACTTCAACAACCCGCTCGAACCCGCGCTCGTCGTCGCCGCGGTCTCGTCCGCCGACGTGCAGAACGCCGTCCGGTTCGCGCGTCGCCGATCACTGCCCGTAGCGATCAAGGCTACGGCTCACCAGGTCGTGGCCCAGGCGCGGGACGCGGTGCTGATCACCACGAGCCGCATGACCGGCGTGACCGTGGACCCGCGGCGGCGCACCGCGCGGGTCGAGGCCGGCGCCCGCTGGCAGCAGGTCCTCGACGCGGCGGCCGAGCACGGGCTGGCGCCACTGGCCGGGTCCGCGCCGGGCGTCGGCGTCGTCGGCTACACGCTCGGCGGTGGCCTCAGCCCCGTGATCGGGCGGACCCGCGGCTACGCCGCCGACCACGTGCGGCTCATCGAGGTCGTGACCGCCGACGGCGCGCACCGGACCGTGACGGCCGAGACCGAGCGCGACCTGTTCTGGGCACTGCGCGGTGGCAAGGGCAACTTCGGCGTGGTCACCGCGCTCGAGTTCGACCTGTTCCCCGTCACCCGCTTCTACGGCGGCGGCCTCTACTACGCGGGCGAGGACCTGGCCGTGGTGCTGCACGCGTGGCGCCAGTGGGTGCCGCTGCTGCCGGAGGAGGCCACGACTTCGGTGATGGTGCAGCGGCTGCCGCCGGCTCCCGAGCTGCCCGATGTGCTGCGCGGCGCGTTCGTGGTGCACCTGCGCTTCGCCCACCTCGGCTCGCCCGAGGCCGCCGAACGGCTTCTCGCGCCACTGCGTGACGTCGCCCCGGTACTGCTGGACCTGGTGGAAGACAAGCCGTTCAGCTCCATCGGCGAGATCCACCTCGACCCGGCCGACCCGCTCCCGTACTACGACCGCACCACCAGCCTGCGCGAGATCACCGCCGAGACGATCGACGCGCTCGTCGAGCTCACCGGGCCGGACTCGGACTGCCCGCTGCTGGGTGTGGAGCTGCGCGCCCTCGGCGGCGCGCTGGACCGCGAGCCCGCCGCACCGAACGCGGTGCCCGTGCGCGGCGTGCCGTTCCTGGTGTTCGCCCTCGGCGTCGGCGGTCCCGAGCGCGCCGAGGAGCTGCGCGCGGCCCTCGACACCGTTGTCGGCGCGCTGGAACCGTGGTCGGCTGAGCGGCAGTCGCCGAACTTCCTCTCGGCCGACGAGGGCTCGTCGGCCGCCGCGGTGCGCGCGATCTACGGGCCGGAGCGCTACGACCGGCTCGCCGCGGTGAAGCACGTCTACGACCCGGGCAACCTCTTCCGCGTGAACCACAACATCCGTCCGGCCGCCTGAGGACGCGTGCCGCAGCGGTCTCGACCGCTGCGGCACGCACAGTCACCGTGCAAGAAGATTTACGCCGTGAGAACGTTATGGCAGGATAATTTAACGCGTTCCCGACGACTCGAAGCACGAATGACTGGAGTACAGATGACTGCGATCCAGGAACCTGTGCCGCCTCCCGCCCACGACCAGCCGTACGAGTACGCGCGCACCGAGCTGGTGGAACCGGACTGGCGCCGCTTCCCCGGCTGGCACCACGTGACCGACGCCGAGTGGCGCGACGCGCAGTGGCAGCGGGTGCACTGCGTCCGCAACGTCAAGCAGCTGCACGCGCTGATGGGTGATCTGCTGGAGGAGCGGTTCTACGAGGACCTGCTCGCGGACCAGCGGGAAATGGCCACGATGTCGATGCTGCTGCCCCCGCAGATGCTCAACACGATGGCCCCCTCCGCCGGCAGCGACCCGGCCAAGGTCACCGAGGCGTTCTACGCCGACCCGATCCGCCGTTACATGCTGCCCGTGCGCAGCGACCGCGACCTCGCGTGGCCCAGCCACCCGCACTCGGAGCGCGACTCGCTGCACGAGGCCGAGATGTGGGTCGTCGAGGGTCTCACGCACCGGTACCCGACCAAGGTGCTCGCAGAGATGATCTCGACGTGCCCCCAGTACTGCGGGCACTGCACGCGCATGGACCTCGTCGGGAACTCGACCGAGCAGGTCGAGAAGCACAAGCTCACGCTCAAGCCGGTCGACCGCCAGGACGCGATGATCGACTACCTCAAGCGCACCCCGGGCGTGCGCGACGTCGTGGTGTCGGGCGGCGATGTCGCCAACGTGCCGTGGCCGCAGCTCGAGTCGTTCCTCATGCGCCTCATGGACATCGAGACCATCCGCGACATCCGCCTCGCCACCAAGGCGCTGGCCGCGCTGCCGCAGCACTGGCTGCAGCCGAAGGTGACCGAGGGCCTCGAGCGCGTCGCCGTCACCGCCCAGCGGCGCGGCGTGAACCTCGCCATCCACACGCACGTCAACCACGCGCAGTCCGTCACGCCCCTGGTCGCCGAAGCCGCGCGCACCGCGCTCGAGGTGGGCGTGCGCGACGTGCGCAACCAGGGCGTGCTCATGCGCGGCGTCAACGCCACCCCCGCCGCACTGCTGGATCTGTGCTTCGCGTTGCAGGGCGAGGCGAACATCTTGCCGTACTACTTCTACATGTGCGACATGATCCCCAACGCCGAACACTGGCGCGTTGCCGTGTGGGAGGCCCAGGACCTGCAGCACGCCATCATGGGCTACCTCCCGGGCTACGCCACCCCCCGCATCGTCTGCGACGTGCCGTATGTCGGGAAGCGCTGGGTCCACCAGCTCGCCGACTACGACCGCGACCGCGGCATCTCCTACTGGACGAAGAACTACCGCACCGGCATCGAGCACGCGGACCCGGAGGCGTTGCAGCGGCGGTACCCGTACTACGACCCGATTTCGACGCTGCCGGAGAGCGGGCGGAAGTGGTGGGCCGAGCAGAACAGCTGAGTCCTCCGCGTTGTCGAAAACCAGGTGAGCCCTAACCTCGCGAAATCGGGGCTCACCTGATTTCGTGGAAACCACCGGGAAAATCACACGTCTGCGCCCTTGCACGTCATCGACGGCGACGAAGGCCTGCTGGTGAATCAACACGTTGCCGTACAGACAGACCTCGGCACCGCCAATACGCTCCCCCACGCGGCACGTTCACGCTCGGGGAGGGCAGCGACATGCTCGATGCCAAGCAGCACCAGGGCAAGTTCGGGGAGGACTACGTCCGGGTGCTCGCCTCGGCCGCCGGGCTGCTCGTGCTCAAAGAAGATCTTGACGTCGACGGTATCGATCTCGGATTCCGTGCCACTGGGCACTACGGAAAAGTCTTCTCGCCCACCATCGAGGCACAGATCAAGACGTGGTCGGCCCCGCGGCAGTCGTCGGGGAACCTGATCTACCGCGGCCTCAGCGAATGGCAGTTCAACAAGCTCGCCGGACCGGACTTCTCGATCCCCCGGTTCCTCTTCGTGATCTGCGTCCCGCCCGACAGCGGCTCCTACGCCTCGTCACTGACGGAGGGCGTGCTGTTGCGCCACCTCGGCTACTTCGTCTCCCTGCACGCCGAACAGCCGATCGTGAACCCCGACAAGAATAAGAAACGCCCAGTCAGGGTTCCGACCGCCAACGTGCTGACCGCCGCCACGCTGCGTCGGCTCACCGAGACTCGATCGGCCTGGTGAGCCACAGGTGTCAACACCGCTGAACGTCGCCGACATCATCAGCTACCTCACCCAGACGGGCTGGGAAGAACATGATCCGCACGACCTGCGGGGAACGAGCACCTGGCACCACCCCGACGACTTTGAGGTATCGGTGCCGATCCGCGACGGCATGGGCGATGGCGAGCGCAGAGTGCGCGAGATCCTCAGGTGCCTGGCCGAGGTGGAAGACCGCCCGATCCCGGACCTCGCGCAGGAAATCTCCCGCCCCTACTTGGACAAGCAGTTCTTCCGCACCTTCCCGGCCGACCACGACTCCGGCTACACCTCGCTGGAATCCGGCCTTCAGGCGGTGAAAGGCGTGCGCGATCTTCTCGCGACGGCCGCTCGGACGGCGCTGCAAGGACCGCACTTCGCGTTCGCGGGCCGTTCGCCTGCCGCGGTCGGCGATCTGGTGCGGGCGGCGGAACTCGGGCCAGCCAGGGCGGGCAGCTACGTCATCGAAGTCCGGTTAGCGGCGAACGCGACTGCCCGCGCTATGTCGGGGGATCAGTTCGACGGGCGAATGGTGCTCGTGCAGCTTCACGAATCCGTCGCGGCGGCCCAGACCGCGGTGCTGACCGACCGGCCCGCCGCGTTCGACGAAGCGGTCACCGCCGGCGTCTCTGCCGATCTGTGCACCGCGTTGAGCGGCCTGTCCGGTTCCGGCGGCGAACCGTTCGAAGTCACCTTCCGCTGGGCTCGCGCGCGGCCTCATGACGCACCGACGTCGGCGCTGGCATTCCCGGCGCACGCGGAACCACTGCTGAAGGCGGCAGCAGCCCGGTTGCGCGGACTAAACGCATCGGGCCCGGCCTCGGTCGCCGGGACCATCAGCGGGCTGCACGACGACGACAACGGCGGAGACCGTTGGCGCATCAAGGTGGACGGCACCCTCCGCACCGAACACGACCGCCAGTCACCCCGGAAGTCGGTCTGGGTCCGCTTGCCCGACCAGATCACCTACGACCGGGCGATCGCCGCACATCGCGAGCATCGCCAGGTCAGCGTGTCCGGCGAACTGTCCAGCACGACCGGCCGGGTGGAGCTGGTACCCGGCCGCGACCTCGAGATCTGATCCGATCCGAACCCGGAGGACGACCGTGGCAACCGAGATGACCGTGCGCGACCAGGTTTCACTGTTCACGCTGATGATGGTGGCGCGGCCGGTGACGAACCGGGAACTGCGCGACCTCGCCGGCCTCGAGATCACCGCGGCCGTTCGCGCGAGGGCCAATCAGGACGTCGAACTCATCTCGACGACGAAGCGCGGAGCGGTCAACACACATCGACTCACGGCCGAGGGCCGAAGCTGGTGTGAGTCGGCGCTCGCGGCCGGCCGCCCCGACGGCGCGAAGTTCCCCGCGGGCGCGCTCTACGCCGCAATGGAGACCGTCGGACAATTCCTCGCGCGAGCGGACATCAAGTTCGGCGAGTTCTTCCAGCCCGATCTCGAAGGCTGGATCCGCGCGGTGTACGCCGAGTTGACGGTGCGCCGACCGCCGGGGAGCTGGGTCAAGCTCTCGACAGTCCGTCCCTGGCTCCAAAACGTCCCCAGGGAGGTGGTCGACGCCGAACTCGATCGGATGATCGAGCAGGCCGACGTGCGGTTGATGGCCGAGCTGAACCGGAAGTCGCTGACCGACGAGGAGCGCGACGCAGCGGTCGACATCGGAGGCCAGGCGCGCCACCTGCTGAAGATCGAGGCAGAGTGAACCCGGAGCTGGAGGCCCTCGGCCGGCTGCACCTCGGCACGGCGCCCACCCAGGACGAGGTGTGGGACTCGGTCTCGCCATACCACGTCGAGAGCCTCCACCCCGAAGTGTCACGGCGGCTCCTCGCGGCGATGGCCGTGGTCAGCGACGATCGGGCACCGACCGCGGCCGTGATCCAGGGCGAAACCGGGGCAGGGAAGACCCATCTCCTCAGCTGGACCCGGGAGGAGATCCAGAACCGGGGCGGATTCTTCTTCTACATCAAGCTCGTGAACGGACACGACTTCTGGCGCAGCGCCACCGGCAGCCTGGTCGACAGCCTCTACCGCAAAGACGAGGGAGGGCAGGAGCAACTGCTGCACCTTCTGCGCGAACTCTCTCGAGCGGCGGGACTCGGCGACGCGACCTGTGCCGCCGTCATAGGCGAACGCGATGTGACGCCTGCCGACCTCGACACCTTCATCGGCGGGATCCGACGGCTGGACCGGCAAGTGGGCAACGAGGCTCGCGACACCGCTCGCGCGCTGGCACTGGTCGCTGCCGCCCGGGACGATGCCGTGGCGGCCGGTACCTCGTACTTTGCGCTCAACGACGACGAGCTGGGGCAGCGCGCCATGTGGGGTTTGCCTTCCACCGCGACCCCCGCCCAGCGCGTACTGCGTGATCTGACCCGGCTGTTCGCCCTCGTCGGCCCGTTGGTGTTCGCGTTCGACCAGCTCGACAACCTCGTGGCCGTGTCCGAGAGTTCGGCGCTCACCATGCCTTCGTCGGGCGAGCACCGGGCCGCCAAGCGGCTGAGCGGGGCCATCGCCGACGGGCTGATGGACCTTCGAGAAGAGACCCGACGCACGCTCATGGTTGTCGCGTGCCAGCCAGACACATGGCACAAGATCTCCCAGGCGGCCATGGGCTCGGCATTGGACCGGTTCGACCTCCTTCCAGAACTCGGGGCGATCCCGGACGAAGCAACGGCCGCTGCCATCGTCGCGAGCCGTCTCCGCGAGACCTACGCGTCGGCAGGTTTCAGCCCGCCGTACCCGACCTTCCCGATCACCGCGGCCGCAATCGCGGACGCGCCGCGGCGCTACACGGTCCGCCGGCTCCTGCAGCGGGTGGCCCAGCACGTCAAGTCCTGCCTCGACTCCGGGCACGTGATCGAACTGGCTACGCTGAGCGACACGGAGGCGACCGCTACGACGGTCAGCACCGCATCGGCCGTTGAGGACCGTTCCGAAGACGAAGCGCTCACTGAGCGGTTCGAAGTGCTGCGGAGCGAGGCGGATCCGGCGATGCCGCTCGACAAGGCAACCGAAGACCGGCTCATGCCCGGCCTGGTGGGCGCGGGGCTCAAGTGCTTGATGATCGAATTCGCGGTGGACGAATCCCGGTTCGTGATCGAGGCCGGTTTCGGTCGCAGGGCAGCGCTGCACGCCCAGTTGCGCGTCGTCCTCGACGAAGCAACCGAGAACGACGTCCGGTGGTCCTTCCGGGGCGTCGCCACCGGCAACGCCCTGTCGGCGCAGGCGCAGATGCGCAACGCGATGACCGAAGCCGGGCTTGAGGCAGGCGTGGTGAGCCGGCAGCTGTCGCTGCTGCGCAACACTCGCTATCCGTCGGGTCGCAAGACCGAGGAGATCAAGGTTGACTTCGAGGCCCGCGGGGGCCGGTCGGTTCCGGTCAGCGGTGCCGATCTGCGAACATTGGCGGCATTGCGGCGGATGCTCGACGAGGGCTTGCCGGGCTTCGGCGGATGGCTCCGACGGACGCGGCCCGCCTCCCGGACCGAGGTGTTCTCCTCCCTCGTCGCGCAACTGCGCCCGTACGTCGGCGATGCCGGCGGCACGACGACTCCGGCGGAGCCTCTCGAGGAGCCTGCTCGTCAGCATGTCGAGGATTCCGCGCCGACCATCACGTTCGGCACAACCCGGCGAGGTGGCCGTCCCTTCGACGCTTACCTGGAACAGCTCCGGATGCACACGGCGGTGATCGGCGCTGCCGGTTCGGGGAAGACCGTGCTGCTGAAGCGGCTCGCCGAGCAGTGTGCGCTGCGCGGTGTTTCGAGCATCATCCTTGATCCGAACGACGATCTCGCCCGGCTCGGCGATCCCTGGCCTACGTCACCGCCGGCGTGGCACGAAGGGCAAACTGCCGAAGCGAGGCAGTATTTCTCGGGCGCCGAGGTGGTCGTGTGGACACCGGGCCTGAGCCGTGGCCATCCCCTGTTCTTCAACCCCCTGCCAGACTTCGGTCCGGTCCTCGACGACGAGGACGACTTCAAAGGGCTGCTCACCTCGACGGTCAACATCATCGCACCACACGTCGGTATCCACGGCGCCTCCGCCCGCGCCACCCAGCAGCGCGGCGTCCTGCGCCGCGCCCTCATCCACTACGCCCGTGAGGGCGGACGAAGCTTGAGGGGGCTCGTGGAACTGCTCGCCGAACCGCCGAGCGACATGGTGAACGCACGGACCCGCAAGCTGGCCGACAGTATGGCGGACACGCTCGAAGCCGCGCTCGACACCGACCCGCTCCTTGACGAATCGAGTCGGTCCGTCGACCCGGGCGTCCTCCTGACGCCGTCGCCGGGCAGGCGGGCTCGGATCTCCGTGATCAGCTTCGTCGGACTGTCGGGCGACGCGCCGGCGCAGTTCGTCAACCGCTTGCAGGCCGCCCTGTTCTCGTGGTTTAAGGCACACCCCGCCGCGGATGGAACGCTGGGCGGCCTGCTGATTCTCGACGAGGCGCAGAACTTCGTGCCCTCCGGCGCTTCCAACCCCAGCACTGACAGCACGGTGGACCTGATCCGCCAAGTTCGGAAGTACGGTCTGGGCATCGTGCTCGCGTCCCAAGCGCCGAAGGGAATACACAACCAAGCCTTGGGAAACACGGCCAACCAGTTCATCGGCAGAGTCACGGCGGCCGTCCAGGTTGAGGCCGTCAAGGCAATGGCGGCCGCGCGGAACTCGGTCATCGGCGAACCCGGGTCCCTCAGCCGCGGCAGCTTCTACGCCGCCGGCGAGGGAACCGCATATGTCCGGATCGACGTACCCCTCTGCCTCAGCCACCACGCCGGACCGCTGACCGAGGACGAGGTTGTCGAGCGCGCCCGTCGCGCGCCCGACAACCCCTGAGCCCCGTCAGGCTCACCACGCCACGGACGCGGATCCAGCCACCACCGGGCCTTGTAGATCTGCCCACCGTGCAGCTCGAAGGCGTGCTGCGGCCGGTACAGGTCCACCGTGTCCGTGCACCACGGGCAGGCGTTGCCCGGCTGGATGGCTGAGGTCACGACCTGGCCGGTGACCGGGTCGTCGCCAATGCTCGACGCTGTGCGGGTTGTTCGACGCGCCGATGTTCGCGGCCCAGCAGGAGTCGGTGCCCTGCGGGTAGGGCACGACCGCGGCCGGGCCGTAGGAGTCGGTGGTGAGCAGGTACTGCTGGGTGCCGAGGTGGCGCAGCTGGGCCTCGTCGGGCAGTCCCCAGGCGTTGGTCAGGTCGGCGAAGCCGCTGGCTGCCGTCGGTTTCCACGTCCAGCGTGTCTTGTCCGCGCCGAAGGCGGCGTCGGTCGCGCCGAGCACGTCGATCTGACGGCGTGAACACGAAGAGGAAGATCCGGCACACCTGTTCGAGAGAGTTCTCGAGGCCGGGAAACGGCTGGAACACTTCCCCCGCCACTATCAACGTATAACGCACCCCGGGGCTTGTGGCAAGACCCGGGTGATGCCGCACAATCACCATCCTGAAGCCGCGACCTGCGAAAACGCGGCAGAGATGGTGAAGGGGATCTGTGTCGGCTGAGGGGTACCAACAGGAATTGCAGTCCGAGCGCGACTACATCGCCGGGCTCTACACGCGGCTCGACGGGGAACGGGCGCGGGTGAAGGGCGAGCACGAGGCGGCGCTGGGGGAAAACGGCGGGACGCCCATGGAGCGCGACGTGCGCGTGCGTGCGCTGGGCAGGGAGGTGCGGCGGCTGGACGTGGTGGACAACGGCCTGTGTTTCGGCCGCCTGGACACGCTCGACGACGACGTGTCCTACATCGGCCGCATCGGGTTGTTCGACGAGGAGGACGAGTACCGGCCCGTGCTGCTCGACTGGCGGGCGCCCGCGGCGCGCCCGTTCTACACCGCGACCGGGGCGAACCCGGAGAACGTGTGCCGGCGGCGCCAGTTCCACACGCGCGGGCGGCGGGTCACCGAGTTCACCGACGAGGTGCTCGGCCGGCCCACGACCGGCGAGCACAGTGACGCCGACGCGGCGCTGCTGGCGGCCGTCAACGCGCCGCGCGGTGCGGGCATGCGCGACATCGTGGCGACGATCCAGGCCGAGCAGGACGAGATTATCCGGCTCGATCACCCCGGTGTGCTGGTGATCGAGGGCGGCCCGGGCACCGGGAAGACCGTGGTGGCGCTGCACCGCGTCGCCTACCTGCTCTACACGCAGCGCGAGCGGATGGAACGCCACGGCGCGCTGGTCGTCGGCCCGAACCCGGCGTTCCTGAACCACATCGGGCGAGTGCTGCCGTCACTGGGCGAGACGGACGTGGTGTTCACGACCACCGGCGGTTTCGTGCCCGGCCTGCACGTGAGCGCCGAGGACGCGCCGGAGGCGGCGCGGCTGAAGGGCGAGCTGAAGATCCTCGACGTGCTGGCGGCCGCGATCGCCGACCGGCAGCGGACGCCCCAGGAACCGGTGCCGATCACGGTCGGCGACGTCACCGTGCGGATCGACGCCGAGACCGCGCAGTGGGCCATCGAGGAAGCGCGCGCGAGCGGCCTGCCGCACAACGAGGCGCGCGACGTGTTCACCGAGATCGTCACCTACGTGCTCACCGAGCGCGCGATCACCCGGATCGGCCGCGGCTGGCTGGGCCGTGACGACCGAGAGGAACGCGACGACCTCAAACGCACCCTGCTCAAGGACCTCGCCGGCAACCCGCGGTTCGCCGCCGCCGTCGACGAGCTGTGGCCGATCCTCACGCCGCAGGGCCTGCTCGCGTCGCTCTACGAGTCTCCCGAACGGCTGCGCGCGGCCGGCGCCGACGAGGTGCTGCTGCGCGCAGACGGCGAAGCGTGGACGGTGTCGGACGTGCCGCTGCTCGACGAACTCGTCGACCTGCTCGGCCGCGACAAGGCCGCCGACGCCCGGGCCTCGCAGGCGGCCGAGCGGGAACGCAAGACCCAGGCCGCCTACGCCGCCGACGTGCTCGATTCGCTCATCGAACGCGAGGACCTCAACGACGACGTCGGCCTGCTCGCCAAGGACCTGCTCTACGCCGAGGACCTCGCCGACCGCTTCGTGGAACGCGACACCCGCGACCTCGTCGAACGCGCCGCGGCCGACCGCGACTGGACCTACCGCCACGTGGTGGTCGACGAGGCCCAGGAACTGTCCGAAATGGACTGGCGCGTGCTGATGCGCCGCTGCCCGAACCGCTCCTTCACCGTCGTCGGCGACCTCGCGCAACGCCGCTCGGCCGCCGGGGCGACGTCGTGGGCCTCGATGCTGGAGCGCTACGTGAGCGACCGCTGGGTGTACCGCTCCCTCACGGTCAACTACCGCACGCCCGCGGAGATCATGAGCGTCGCGGCCGCGGTGCTGGCCGGGTTCGCGCCGGGGATCCGGCCGCCGGAGTCGGTGCGCGCGAACGGGGTGCAGCCGTGGTCCCGGCATGTCACCGAGGCCGAGCTACCCGCGGCGGTGGAGGCGTTCGTGCGGGAGGAGGCCGGACGCGAGGGCACCAGCGTCGTGATCGGGCCCCCGGACGTGGCGGGCGCAGTGCCGGCCGCGGAGACGAAGGGGTTGGAGTTCGACTCCGTGCTCGTCGTGGATCCGGACCGCATCCTCGACGATGGTCCCCGGGGCGCTGCCGAGCTGTACGTCGCGCTCACCCGCGCGACGCAGCGCCTCGGTGTTCTGCACCGCGCTCCATTGCCAGCGGCGTTGTCGGGGCTCACCGAAACGGCGGCGTCACCGCTGCTCCAAGCGAGTCGAGAGCCCTCGCGCCCGTAACGTTTCCGGGCTGATCGCGCGACCTCAATACGGCAAAGCAGACACGAAGGGGGACGTGATGCGCGCTCTTGTCATGACCGGTGCGGCCAGTCTGCTGTCCTTGGCCGTCGCCGCGCCGGTGTCCGGCGTACCGGAGCAGTGGTCGACCGAGCCGTTCACCGCGTCGGTCGCGATCAGGGCCGGCGACGTGAACGGCGACGGCAAGGACGACCTCGTCCGCTACAACATCAACTGGTGCACCGTGATGCTGTCGTCCGGATCCGGCTTCCAGCCGGGGCAAGACTGGGGCGGGTGCCGAAGCGGCGCCAACGACAGCAGCTACTACGCGTACTTCATCGGCGACGTCGACAACGATGGCCGCGCGGACGCCATCACCGTGCGGCCGAACGCGATTTCGAGCCCGCGCGTGCGTGGTCTCTTCGTGGCGAGGTCGATCACCGACAACCACGGCGTGGAACGGTTCGGGACGCCCACGCAGTGGCTGGACAACACCATCGCCGGCGACGAAGGGAGCCTGGCGGCCGACTTGGAGGGCGACGGTGACACGGACGTGATCGGCTTGTTCACCGGCGTCCCGCCACTGGCTGCCAGATCGAACGGCACCGCGACGCTGCCATTGATCGCGTGGGGCCCGCCGCTGCGCGGAGAGAAGGCGACACTGTCGGCGGACGCGACCGGCGACGGCCAGGCCGACTTCATCCTCGTCGACTCGGGCGGCACGCGCGTGGTGCCCGGCACCGCGAACCGCTGGTTCGACACCCCGGCGCAGTGGTCGACGACCGCGTTCCACGGCACCAGGAAAACCTTCACCGCGGACATCGACGCCGACGGCAAAGCGGACCTCATCGCCGTCAACGACACCGATGTGCAGGTCATGCGCTCCACCGGGGCCGGCTATTCCGCACCCGAACTGTGGTATTCGGACTCGTTCTCCGGCACGAAGGAGACCCTCACCGCAGACGTGGATGGCGACGGCGACGCAGACCTCGTCGCGGTGAACGACAACGACGTCCAGGTGTTGCGCTCGCAGTAGACTCCCGTTCCGGGCCGAGGGCCGGCTTTCGGGCGGTGAAGGCCGCCGGGGCTTCACCGCCCGTCGCGCGCTGGCCTCATGCGGCGGGCGAAGCGACTTCACCCAGGCTCTGGCGGTACTCGAACGCCTCGGGTTCGTCCTGGTAGTCGAGAAGGTTCCCGGCGAGATCGTGCAGGAGCGCCTTGACCTCCGCCGGGGTGCACCGGAAGTACTCCCTGCGCCGGTTGACCCGGTTCAGCCGCCGGTCCTCGAGTTTGGTGTGGAGCTGCTGCTCGATCCGCACGGCGTCGTGCGAGAAGAACAGCGCGTGCACGTCGAACCGGAAGGGCACCGACGCGTCGCCGAGTTCGCGCACCCGGTCCATCGGCTCGAGCCGGCGGGTCATCCCGATCTTGACGACGTCAGGTCCGAACGAGCCGATGTTGCTGATCACGTAGACGTAGCCCGCGCGAATGTTGGCCTGCCGTTCTTCGATACCGGTCAGCGCGGCCTCGATTTCGGCGAGCTTCCGCTCGAGATCGGCCGCGCCCTCCAGATCGCCCTTCGCTCGCAGGGCCGCGATGGCGTTGCGGTAGTGCCCCTGCTCCTTGAGCAGCCGTTCCTGCTCGCGGCGGTACTCCTGCAGCGCCTTCTGCTCTTCCCGCAGAGCCGCACGTCGCTCGCGTTCGTCTTCCTTCTCCTGCTGCTTCTTCGCCAAGTAGTCGGCGGTGAGCTCGAGTTCCCGGATCTTCATCGCGTGGTAGCCGGGGTTGACCCGGATCGAAGCCATCGCCCCGAGCTTCTCGATCGTCCGAACAGCGGTCTCCAGCCGCTTGATCGCGGACGCGAGATTGCCCGCCTTGAGCACGCGGACGCAGTTCTCGGCCTCGGCGTTGTAGGCCCTGAGCATGAGCTTCGACAGATCTCCGACGAACTTGCGCCCCTGAGCCAGCGAGTTGTTGTAGTGGAAACTGTTCGACGCTTCGACGGCGGATTTCGCCCGGGTCATGTCTTTCATGGCGGCCTTCAGCCGTTCGAGCTCGGCCTTGTAGGCCTCGGCGTCCGAAAGCACGTGCCGGTACTGGTAGACGCCCACCTCCTGCATCAGCCGGGCGTCATCGGTCTCGACCACCTCGACCCGAAGGGCTGAGAGCTGCGCCTGCAGCCGGTTGAACTCGGCGTTCATGGCCGACGTCTGCTGCTGATAGCGGGCTTGCTCGGCGTGGAGCAGCTGCGTCTGAGCCGCGATTTCCTGCTGGATGGCGACCGAACCGAGCGCGCCCAGCCGCTGGAGCTCGCCGCGCAAATACAGGACCTCGCGCTGCGCCGCTTCGAGTTCTTCCTGCCGCTTCCGCCCACCGAACACCGACGCCTCCCCGGAGATCACCCTGCGTCAGGCAGAGTCGCCCAGGGATTCCGGTTCGTTACGGCACGGCTCGAGCGGCGCACGGCAGCCGCTAACGACCCTCCAGCAACACCCCGACCGCCAGCTCGAAAACCTCCCGCAGCTGCCCGAACAGTGGAGGCCCGCTCGGCGGGGTGATCTGCGCCGTGATGGACACCGCGATGCCGCCGCGGCCGTCGGGTGTGGCGGCGGTGAACTGGGTGTAGCCGAGGGTGTTGCCGGTGTGGCCGTAGACGCGGCCGTAGCGGGTGTCGTAGCGGAAGAGGGCCAGGCCGGCCGCGTTCGTGCCCGGGCCGGGTGGTTCGGACCCGCCTCGCCGGAACTGGAGCTGGGCGTCGCGGGTTTTGCGGTCGATCAGGGCGCCGCCGACGTAGCCGCGGATGAAGCGCGCCAGGTCGGCCGGTGTGGACACCACGCCGCCGGAGGCCCAGCTCCAGCCGGCGGCGACGGTGGTCGTCACGTCTTCGGGCGGGCCCGCGACGGTGGTGTCGTAGCCGTGCAGCGCCGGTTCCGGCAGGTCCGGACCACGCGGGAGGCTCGTGTCACCCAGCCCCAGCGGCTGCAGCACGCGCTGGCGGAGCACGTCCTCGTACCGCCGGCCGGTGACCGCCTCGCACATCAGCGCGACGAGAATGTTGTCGGAGTTCGAATACGCGTAGCGGCTGCCGGGGCGGAACAGCAGGTCGGGATCGGGGGCGTACGACAGCAATTCCCGCGGCGGTGGCGGATCGTGCAGGTTCGCGACCAGCGCGTCGCGGAAAACGTTGGTGCCGCTGAAATCGGGGATGCCGCTCGTGTGCCCGAGCAGCTGGCGCACGGTCGCGGCCGACCACTCGCGGGGCATCCCGCGCACCGTGCGGCCCACCGTGGTGTCGAGCGACAGCCGGCCGCTGCTCACGAGGGAGAGCGCCGTCGCGCCGCTGAACGCCTTGGCCACGCTCGCCACCCGCATGCGGTGGTCCGCGCGCGGGGAGCGGTGGGCACCGAGCCGGGGAACTCCCGCCGTGTAGAGGGAAGTGCCCGACCCGCGGCCGATCGCGACGACGACCGCCGGCGGGCCGTGCGGGCTCTCGTGCAGCCGCCGGATCGCCGAGCGCAGCGAGTCCTCCACGCGCGGGCGCCCGGTGGCCGTGGCCGGGGCGGCCGTCCACACGAGACCGCCCGCGGCGGCGAACGTGGCTTGGGCGAGAATCGCGCGCCGGGACATCACCATCGCACCACGGTAGCCGCGGGAAATGCGCAGCCCTAACGTTTCTTCGTCGCCCGGAAATCGTCACGACGGAGAATCGTTTCCTCTTGCCCCGGTGCGCATTCCGCGCGTTCACGCACCCGGCGGTGAATTACGGGCCGGGCCGGCGGCGCGCTTCCCCGCGCACCGGCGGCCCGGACACCGCTCACGCCATCTCGGGCACGTTCAGGTGCGCGATGGCGAGGTCGAACTCGCGGACGTCGAGCCGTTCGGCGCCGGCTTCCCGCAGGGTGGCCGCGCGCAGCGAGTTGGCCTTCTCGGCGGTGCGGCCCAGCGCCTCGGCGCTGTCGTAGCCGATCGAGGCCACGCACCGGCCGCTCGTGCGGTCGACCAGCAGGCTCGCACTGCAGAACCCGTCGAACTCGGCGAGCGCCGGCAGCGTGGTCATCTTGAACACGTCGACGACGGCGTCCACTTGCTCGGGCGCCACCTTCAGCCACGTTCCCCGCACCGCCGCGCCGGCACCGGAATGGTGATCACGGTGCAGCAGCGCGATCTCCCACTCCTCCACCTGCGGTGGCCCGCCGAACATGTCGGCGACCTGCTGCCGCAGCACGGTCATCGCCTGCGCGCTCTCATGCATGAACTCGGCCGAGCGCCACGCCGTGGTCACGATCGTGCGGCTGTCCTTCCGGCCGAGGAGCATCGACAGTCCCACGTTCCCCTCGGTGGCCAGCGCCGCGGGCATGACGGTGTCGCGCACGTAGGCGACCGCGTCGTCCAGCGACGCCGGCTTCAGCTGGATCGTCGTGCTGCGAGCGAACACGATCCACCTCCCGCCGGTCGTGGCGGCGCCCCGGTGACGCCACCGGTCCCCTCACCCTCCCCCCGGGCGCGGCGGGTCACAACGCCCCGAATTTCACGGCACCCGGGTCAGAACGCGGCGGTGCCGTTCGGCGTGCCGAGACCGGTCGGGCCGTCGTAGCCCGCGCCGGCGGTGCACAGGTACGAACCACCACAGGAGCCGTTGCTGCCGGAGGTCACGTCGAACAGGCCAGCAGGGTGCGCGTACGGCTGCGCGGCGGCCGTGACGGAGTTCCCGGCCAGCGCGTACACCGACGCGACGACCGGCGACGACAGGCTCGTGCCACCGACCTGCACCCAGCCGTCGGCGCCCTGCGCGAGCCCGAGCGTCAGCAGCAGGTCGCACACCGCCCCGCCGCCGCAACTGTTGTACGTGTCGTACACGCCGAGCCCGGTCTTCGGGTCGGCCACCGCGGCCACGTCGGCGACAGTCCGCTTCGCACACGCGGTGTCGTGTTGCCACGCGGGTTTCGGCTCGAGCGCGGAGCACCCGCTGCCGCTGCCCGACCACGTCGTCTCCGCCCAGCCGCGCGAGGTGCCGGCGGCCTTCTTCAGTGTCGTGCCGCCGACCGCCGTCACGTAGGGCGACGACGCGGGCCAGCTCACGCCGTAGCCGGCATCGCCGGACGACGCGGTGATGGCGATGCCGGGGTGGTCGAGGTGGGTGTCGGCGGCGGTGATCGTCGGGTCCTCGGCGCCGCCGTAGCTGTTGGAGATCGCCACGACGCCGGGGGTCGCGGCGGCCGTGTCGACGGCCGTCATCAGCGGGTCGGTGTCCGGGGAATCGGCTTCCACCAACAGGATGCGGCAGTCGGGGCACGTCGCGGACACGGCGTCGAGGTCGAGGCTGATCTCCTCCGCCCAGCCGTAGTCCGGTGCCGGCAGCGGGCTCGCCGCGCCGTGCTGGTTGACCTTGCGGAAGCAGCCGTCGGCCGATGTGCACGGCGCCAGCCCCCGCGCGGCGCGGTAGGTCGCGAGGTCGCTCTCGGCGGTCGGGGCGTCCATGGCGTCGACGATCGCAACGGTGCGGCCGTTCGCGTGCCGGCCGCCGAGGCCGTAGGCGGCCTGGATCTCGGCCGGTCCGTAGCCGACCGGCGTCGCCGCGACCAACGGTCCCGGCCCGTCCGGCGACTTGATCGCCTTGCCCAGGCAGTGCAGGCGGGCCTGCGCGCACCCGAAGTCGACGAAGCCGCCGCTCAGCAGCGGCGCGGCGTTCGCCGTGGTCGTGGTGGCCGCCGCCAGGGGAACGGCGAGCGTCACCGCCACGAGCACACGGGCCAGGTTCTTGAGTCGCGACACTGCGGCCTCCTTGATCACGCTGAGACAGCGAATGGTCGCATGTAACTCGTTCCGGGTCACCCGTCCGAATGAGGGAAAGTTCCACACCTCCGTTTCGGTTTGGCCCGCCTCCACCAGCATTGGTCCAGACAACTGTTACCAAGGCGTGACGCGCAGGCCGCCGACCGGCGGCTACTTTGTTGTGACTCACAACAAATCCGTGTCTGTGAATCACCGACGGAGGTGCCACGGCGTGAACCGGACCTTGGACCGCAGCTCCCGATCCAGCAGTTCCCGATCCGACGGCGCGCGATGGCGGAGGGCACTCGCCACGGCCGCGCTCCTGGCAGGGGCCGGGCTGGTCGCCGCTCCCCCGGCCTCGGCCGCCGGCGACTACACCCAGGCCGCGGCGGCGGCCGGCGCACAGCAGGTGCAGCTCACCTTCACCCCTGCCGACCCGGCCCGCTACGTCGACGTGCACTACACGGGCGTGCCCGGCGTCGGGCAGCAGAACGTGCGCATGACCGAGGGCGGCGGGACCTGGCGCACCACCGTCGGCGGGCTCGGCAGCGGCAGCGTGCTCGACTACTGGTTCACCTACGAGAAGAACGGGCCGCAGTTCGACACCCCGCACTTCACGTTCACCCAGGGCGGCGGCACGCAGGCCGGCTGCCCGGCACAGCCCGACGTGCCGGACTTCGGTCCGAACGTGCGGATCTTCGACCCGAACATGCCCGCCGCCACGATCCAGGCGCAGCTCGACGCCGACTTCAACGCGCAGAAGGACACGCAGACCGCGCAGTTCGCCGACCGCCGCGTGGCGCACCTGTTCAAGCCCGGCACCTACGCCGTGCACGACGACGTCGGCTTCTACACCTCCGTCGCGGGCCTCGGGCGCAACCCCGACGACGTGACGATCAACGGTGACATCACAGTTGACGCGTTCAACGCCTCCGACCAGGGCGTGGCGCTGCAGAACTTCTGGCGCTCGGCCGAGAACATGGCCGTGAACCCTTCCAGCGGCGACGACCGGTGGGCCGTGGCGCAGGCCGCGCCGTTCCGCCGGATGGACATCCGCGGCGGGCTGCAGCTCTACCCGGCCAGCTTCGGCTTCGCCAGCGGCGGCTACGTCGCCGACACCCGCGTGTCCGGGCAGACCGCGTCGATCTCGCAGCAGCAGTGGTACACGCGCGACTCGGCCTTCGGCAGCTGGGACGGCGGCGTGTGGAACATGGTCTTCTCCGGCACCACCGGCGCCCCGGCGAACACCTTCCCGAACCCGCCCGAGACGACGCTGGCCACCACGCCCGTCTCGCGCGACGTGCCCTACCTCTACCTCGACGGCGCGAACTACCGCGTGTTCCTGCCAGCCCTGCGCACCAACGCGTCCGGCCCGAGCTGGGCCGCCGGCTCCACCCCGGGGACGTCGCTGCCGATGAGCCAGTTCCGCGTGGTCAAGCCCGGTGACACCGCGGCGTCGATCAACAGCTCGCTGGCCGCGGGCTGCAACCTGTTCTTCACCCCCGGCGTGTACCACCTCGACCAGACGTTGAACGTCACGCGCGCCGACACCGTCGTGCTCGGCATCGGCTACCCGACCGTGGTGCCCGACAACGGCGTCGACGCCATGCACGTCGCGGACGTCGACGGCGTCCGGGTGAAGGGCCTGCTCTTCGACGCCGGCACCACGAACTCGCAGTCGCTGCTGACCGTCGGCACGGCCGGGTCGCACGTCGACCACGCGGCGGACCCGACGACGCTGCAGGACGTGTTCTTCCGCGTCGGCGGTGAGCTCGCGGGCAAGGCCACCACGAGCCTGGTCGTGAACAGCGACGACACGATCATCGACCACACCTGGGCGTGGCGCGCCGACCACGGCAATCCCGGCACGGTCGGCTGGACCAGCAACACCGCCGACACCGGGGTGCTGGTCAACGGCGACGACGTGCTCGCGACCGGCCTGTTCGTGGAGCACTACCAGAAGTACCAGGTGATCTGGAACGGCCAGCGCGGGCGGACGATCTTCTTCCAGAACGAGATGCCCTACGACGTGCCGGACCAGGCGTCGTGGAACGCGCCCTCGGGCGTCGCCGGGTACGCGGCCTACAAGGTCGGGGCGAACGTGACCTCCCACGAGGCGTGGGGCCTGGGCAGCTACTGCTTCTTCGACACCAACCCCGCCGTGTCGAGCTATCACGCGTTCGAAGTGCCGAACACGCCCGGCGTGCGGTTGCACAGCCTGCTCACGGTGTCGCTGAACACCCGCGGCAGCATCACGCACGTCGTCAACGACACCGGCGCGGCGACACCGTCTGGCACGGCGCCGGTGAACGTGGTCAGCTACCCGTAGCGGCACGCGACGGGTACAAGAGGGCTCTTCGCCGGCGTCGCTCCGGCGAAGAGCCCTCTTGTTGTTCGTGGAAGCTCCGGCGGGTGTCGAAGTGCCCTTCGGCCGTTCGTGTAATGGGCGACGAGAGGGAAGGATCGAGCCATGAAGCAGTACTTGCTCAGCGTCTACCAGCCCGACGGACCCACGCCGTCGGCGAAACAGCTCGACACGATCGTGGACCGGCTGGACGCGCTCAACGCCGAGATGAAGGACGCCGGCGCGTGGGTGTTCTCCGGTGGCCTCCACGCGCCCGGTTCGGCGACGGTCGTGCGGGCCGAGGACGGTGATCTACTCACGACCGACGGCCCGTTCACCGAGGGCAAGGAGCACTTGGGCGGGTTCACGATCGTGCGCGCGCCGGACCTCGACGCCGCGCTCGGCTGGGCCGGGCGGATCGCCGAGATCACCACGCTGCCGGTGGAGGTCCGGCCGTTCCAGGGCGAGGCCTGAGCGTGTCCACTGTGGACGCTCTGGATCGGGTGTTCCGCGCCGAGTACGGGCGGACCGTGGCGGTGCTGGTGAAGGTGTTCGGGGACGTCGACGTCGCCGAGGAAGCGGTGCAGGAGGCCTTCGCGGTGGCGGCGAGCCGCTGGCCGGCCGACGGACTGCCACCGAGCCCCGCCGGATGGCTCGTGACCACGGCTCGTCGCCGGGCTCTGGATCGTTTGCGCCGCGAGTCCTCGCGCTCCGACCGGCACGCGCAGGCCGCGCTCCTGCACGCCGGCACGGAACCGGCTGAGGAGGGCCCGGTGCGTGACGAACGGCTCCGCCTCATCTTCACCTGCTGCCACCCGGCGCTCGCCCCGCACGCCCGGGTCGCGCTCACCCTGCGGCTGCTGGGCGGCCTGACGACGGGCGAGATCGCTCACGCGTTCCTCGTGCCGGAGCCCACGATGGCGCAGCGCGTCTCCCGCGCCAAGGCCAAGATCCGCGACGCCGGCATCCCCTACCGCGTCCCCGCCGACGCCGACCTGCCCGACCGCCTCGGCGCCGTGCTGGCCGTGGTGTACCTGATCTTCACCGAGGGCCACACGGCGACGTCCGGAGCCTCACTGGGCCGCCCCGACCTCGCGGCGGAGGCGATCCGGCTGGGGCGGGTGCTGGCTTCGCTGATGCCCGACGAGCCCGAGGTGCTGGGATTGCTGGCGCTGATGCTGCTGGTCGAGTCACGCCGTCCTGCTCGCACGGGTCCCGGCGGTGCGGTGGTGCTGCTGCCCGACCAGGACCGCGGTCTTTGGGATCGTGCCCTGGTTTCCGAAGGTCAGGACCTCGTGCGCCGCTGCCTACGCCGCGACCGGCCCGGGCCGTACCAGCTGCAGGCCGCCATCAACGCCGTCCACAGCGACTCTGCCACCGCCGGGGAGACCGACTGGCGGCAGATCGTGCAGCTGTACGACCACTTGCTGCTTCTGACGCCTACGCCGGTGGTCGCGCTGCACCGTGCGGTGGCCGTCGCGGAGGTCGACGGGCCGGGGGCGGCGCTGGCGCTGGCGGACTCCTTGGATCTGGACGGTTACCACCTGCTGCACGCCGTGCGGGCCGACCTGCTGGCGCGCGCCGGCCGGCGCGGCGAGGCGGTGGCCGCGTACGACCGGGCGGTGGAGCTCGCGGAGAACGCCGCCGAACGAGCCCTGCTGGAATGCAAGCGTGCCGCCCTCGCCGACACCTAGGCGGAGCGCGGCCGATCACCGGCGAGCACGAGGCGAATGACTGGCTTCGGGGCGGCCGCGAGCCCCGGCGCGCCGAGCGCTCAGCGTGGCGGACCGCGTGCAGCGCGGCTCGGCGCCAGGCCGCCGCCGTCATCGGGTCCACGAGCGGGCGGGCGCCCGGCACCGTCATCGGGTACGGGTCTGCCGCGGCGACCGTAACGTCCCACGCCGGCAAAGCGAGCTGGTAGGCCCAGGTGGCCTCGACGATGGTGCGGATGGCCTAGTCGCCGCCGGTCGTCAAAGCCGGAGCGAGGGCCGCGTGCGCCGCGGGCGTGAGGGTGCGGCCGGAGAGGAGGCGCTCGGCTTCGCGGCGCAGGCGGGTTTTCGCCGCGGGGACGGAGACGTCGTGGGCGGGGCTGTCGGCGTAGACGTCGCGGGCGAGGTCGCGGACGAGGGCCTGGCGGTCGGCGCCGGCGAGGACCTGTTCGACGAGCTCCGCGCGGGCGTCGGGGGTGCAGTAGATGCCGAGGTCGCGCACCACGTCAGCGGGGTCGCCGGCGGGGTGGACGAGGTTGAGCAGCGCGTAGCGGCCGTGTTCGGTGCGCAGCCGCCCCGGTTCGCGCGCGGCAGCGTCGCTGGGGCCGACGAGCTCGGTGAGGCGGACCGGCACGGGCAGGTCCGGCACGGGCAGGTCCGCGAGCGGGCCCTGGTCCCCGGCGGGGGCGACGACCAGCAGCAGCAGCGAGTCGGTGCAGCCGGCGCAGCGGTCGGCGATGCGGCGCAGCTGCGGGGTGGCCGTGTTCCACTGGAAGTACCACAGCGCCCGCAGGGTCACCGGGGTGAGCCGTACTCGGCGGGCGCCGACGACGCGGAAGCCGTTCTCCGCCAGCCAGTCCATTGTGGACATGATGCGGCGGGCGGCGATCGCGTCGGGTTTGAGCAGCAGCAACCCGTGGGCGCTGGCGAAGCGTCCGACGTCGCCGGTGAGGGTGCGCAGGTGCTCGAGCGACTCCTGGAAGTAGGTGTCGGCCGCGTACCGCGCGTGCTTGTCCGCGTCGCGGGTCAAGGCCTCGTGCGGCCGCTGTCCGTCCTTCTCGTGCCCGTTCATGGCATCCGCTCCCTTCCGGGTGGTGACCAATGTCCCAGCGCGGGACCGGGGAAAACCCCAGAGCCGGGCGCACTCGCTAGACTCGGGCGGCGATGCGACGATTCCGGTGGTGGTGGGGAGCCCTCGTCCTCGCCTGCGTGGCTGTGCTCGCGGGCTTCTTCGCGTTCTCCGGCCCCGGGCTCAAACCCGGCCAGCCGCTGCCGCGCAAAGGACCACCCGGCACGGGCCCGCTGACGGTTGTGGCGATCGGTGACAGCACCGTGTCCGGTGAGGGCGCCGGCGACTACACCCCCGACACCGACGGCCGCAACGGCGACTGGTGCCATCGCTCGGCCAACGCGTTCGTGCAGAAGGTCCGCATTCCGGACGTCACGGCGCGGGTGAACCTGGCGTGTTCGGGCGCGCCGGCGGAGCAGGTGTCGCTGGGCGGCGTGAAGCAGTGGGGTGAGCCGTCGCAGGCGCAGCAGCTGGCCGCGGTGGTGAAAAACCACCGGGTGGCCGCCGTGGTGATCGCGATCGGCGCCAACGACGACCCGAAGTTCTCCACCCAGGTGTCCGAGTGCTTCAAGGCGTGGTTCTCGGTGAGCGCGCCGTCGTGCAACCTGGCACTGCAGAAAACGTGGCAGTCCAAAGTGGACGCGATGGTGCCGAAGGTGGTCAACGCCGTCGGCGATGTGAAGAAGGTGCTGGCCCAGGCGGGTTACGTGCCGGCCGACTACCAGCTCGTGCTGCAGTCCTACGCCACGCCCGTCGCCACGGACGTTCCGCCGGGGTTGCAGAACCTCGACGGCTGCCCGTTTCGCACCGACGACCTGCAGTGGATCTCGACCACGGGCATCACCACGCTCTCGGCGGGTCTGAAGCAGGCCGCCGTGCAGTCCGGCGCGCGGTTCTTGGACCTGGCGCGCGCGGGTGAGCACCACGAGGCGTGCAGCGGCGGGGTGAACCCGGCTTCGGAGTGGTTCACGCGCCTGACGCTGCACCTGAGTGATCTGGGCCAAGTGGACCGGGCGCAGCACGCGTCGCAGGAGTCGTTCCACCCCAACGCCGCGGGGCACGCCGCGATCGCCGACTGCCTCTCGGAGTTCCTCGCCGGGCGTGACGAGCTCGCCGCGTGCCTTTCCGGGCCCGACGGCAAGCTCCACGCGGTGCCCGAGGTTGCCAACCGCTGAGCGGCGGCGCTAGAGGTCGAGCGCGGCCCGCAGTGCGACGTCGATCTGTTCCTGCACTTCCTGGTCGATCTCGGCGATGCGCTCGTCGAACCACGGCCGGTACAGCCGGGTCAGGTTGAGCGTGGACACCCAGTACCGCGCGTCGACCGCGACGCCCAGAATGTCCTGCGGGTCACGGTCGAGCAGTTCGGTGCCGAGCAGCCAGGGTCGCTCGGACTCGTTCACCCCGTCCGACGACAGGAGCACGACGGTGCGTTCCCGGGCCGGTTCGGTCGGCGGGTGGTACGTCCAGACTTCACCCCTGCGCACGCATGTCCTTTTCCGCCGCGGTCCGTTCCACCTCGTCCGCCTCGGCCGCCGGCGCGATCGGCGCCTGCTGCGGGGTGTAGCCCGTGCGCACCGCCTCCCGCCGGGCCGCCTTGGACAACCAGGACGAGACCGAGATCCCGTGCGCTTTCGCAGCTCGTTCGGCGAACTCGAGCGCACCACTGTCGAGAGAAAGGGTGACCTTACGTGTTGCCATACCTTTTATCGTACCAGCGGTCGGGCTTGGAGGCGCCACAGCGACGTCACCTCCCCGGCACGGGCGGCGTGAAGGGGGTCTTCGGTGGCAGCCGCCTTCGGGTGCCGTGGTGCAGTGTCGACGCGGCCGGCCACGCGTAGACCCGCGGCGCCGACGAGGTCCAGGAGTTCGGCACGGGTCCGGAGTCCGAGGCGCTCGGCCAGGTCCGAGAGGACGAGCCAGCCTTCCCCGCCGGGTTCGAGATGGGCGGTCAGGCCGGTGAGGAAACCCCGCAGCATGCGGCTGTCGGGATCGTAGACGCCTTTCTCCAGGTCGGACACCGGATGCGCGGGCAGCCACGGCGGGTTGCAGACCACGAGATCGGCTCGCCCCTCCGGGTACAGGCACGGTTCGGGCACGTGGATCCGGGCGGTGAGGCCCAGCCGGGTGGCGTTGCCGCGGGCGCACGCGAGGGCACGCGGATTGCTGTCAGTGGCCGTGACGCGGGCGATGCCGCGGCGCGCCAGCACGGCGGCGAGGACCCCGGTCCCCGTGCCGAGGTCGAACGCGGTGCGCGTCAGGGCGGGCAGGGGTGCCTGGGCCACGAGGTCGACGTACTCGCTTCGGGTCGGCGAGAACACCCCGTAGTGGGGATGGACGCGGGCGCCGAGAGCCGGGACGAAGACGCCGCGCTCGCGCCACTGGTGCGCACCCAGCACGCCGAGCAGCTCACGCAGGGCGAGCACGCCAGGGCCGGTCGCGGACCCGTACGCCTGGCGGCACGCCTCCCGGACGTCCGGAGCGCGCCGCAGGTCGAGGCGGTACTCGGCGTCCACGGCGACGAGCACCTGCCTCAATACCCGAGCGCGGTTCCGGCGCGCCCGGCGGTGGTTGCGGAAGGCCTCGGCCGGGTCGTCGACGGGGTGGGGGGCTCGCCGGTCCAGCCGGCGGCCCATGGCCGCGAGCAGCCGGCGGGCTTGGGGGAAGTCACCACGCCACAGCAGGGCCACGCCGGAGCGGGCCAGGTCGCAGGCGGTGGCGGCGCTGCAGCGGTCGTCGACCGGGACGATTCGCGACGGGGGCGGGAACGGGGGCATCTCGGGCTCCTCGTGATCGGACGTGCGGGTACACGGCGAGCACTTCGGGGCGCGAGCGAGGAACCCCCGGACCAGGCCGGGGGCTCGAGACGCGGAGAAAGGTCCGGCTATCGCCTCGGCGCCGAAGTGCGCGAGGAGCGATCGCCGAGCACCATGCCGAGTGTCACGAGAAGCCTTTCCGAGAGCCGATACGCGGGGCCGCAGCATGGCACTCGTGCACGGGTGACCGCCACCGGATTTCGGCCGTCCGAAACAGCGGTGGTGAACCCACCGGAACGGGAGCGTGCACGACTCCTCATCGCGACGATCTACACCGAGCCGGCCCAGGACGACTGGCACGACTGCGCCTACTGGGCGCCGTTGGTGGAAGGGCGGATCCTCGGGCTCGGCGTGGAAGCGCACGCGGTGCGCGGTGACTACGGCCGGGGAATGGATCCGGATGTGCTGCTCGGGCAGCGCAGCCCGCTGCGTCCACCCGACGTGGGCCTGGAGCTGTTCGACGAACGGCCGCGGGCGCCGCTGTGGCGAGGCTCGCGGGCCGAGGATCCGGTGGCGATCTCCGTGCGGGTCGAGCGGGAGAACGCGGGCTGGGGCGCGCCGCACGACGCGGTGGTGTGGGCAGACTGGCAGGTCCGGCGGCGGGAAGGGCTGACGCTGTCGGAAGCGGTGCGGTTCGATCTCGGGCAGTACTTCGAGGAGCTGATCCGCGCGGACGTCGACCGGTGGTGGGAGGACGTGCCGAGGCGGGTGGCGCGGCACGTGGTGTCGGTGCTGGACGACCGGCCCGCGGTTCTCGGGGAGTGGGGGTTCGGGTTGCTCGGCGGGCGGGGCTGGATGATCGGGTCGGACGGCGAGGTGGAGATCTCCGTCGTCGGACCCGGGGGCCGGCACTACCTCCAGTTCGGCTGCGATCCCCAGGGCGATCCCGATGCGGAGGCCGGCCGGATCCTCGACCGGCTCCGCGACACGCACCCCGAACGGCTGCCGGCGACGGTGCGCTCGACCGTGGTGTAGCGGCCGGTGGGTGGTGCTCTCCACACGGGAAAGCACCACCCACCGGCAGTCACAACGTCGGCGAACGCCCTTCGAACGGCGTCGACAGCACCACCGTCGTCCGGGTCGACACCTTCGCCGCTTCCCGGATCCGTCGCAGCAGGTCCTCCAGCCCCAGTGGCGAAGCGACGCGCACCAGCAGGATGTACGACTCGTCGCCGGCGACCGAGTAGCAGGACTCGATCTCCGTGATGTGCTGGATGCGCTGCGGGTAGTCGTCGGGGGCGGCCGGGTCGTTGGGGGTCAGCGAGATCAGCGCGGTGAGCGGGAGGCCGATCTGCTCGCCGTCGAGGCGGGCGGTGTAGCCGAGGATCACGCCGCGCTGTTCCAGCCGCCGCACGCGCTGGTGCACAGCCGACACCGACAGCCCCACGCGTTCGGCGAGGTCGGTGAAGCTGCGCCGGCCGTCGGCGGCGAGCTCCTGCACGATGGCCTGGTCGAGGGGCTCGAGGGGGCCGCTCATGCTTCGAGCACGACGAGGTCGTGCGGCCGCGTGTTCACGGCCTCGACGCCGGTCTCGGTGACCACGACGATGTCTTCGATGCGGGCGCCCCAGCGGCCCGGCTGGTAGATGCCCGGCTCGACGCTGAACGCCATGCCCGGCTCCAGCGGCAGCGTGTTGCCCGCGATGATGTAGGGCTCCTCGTGCACGTCGAGGCCGATGCCGTGGCCGGTGCGGTGGATGAAGAACTCGCCGAAGCCGGCGGCGTCGATCACGTCGCGCGCGGCGGCGTCGATGGACTCGGCCGTGGCGCCGGGGCGCACGGCGTCGACCGCGGCCTGCTGGGCCTGCTGCAGCACGGCGTAGGTCGAGGCGACGTCGGCGTCGCGCGGTTCGCCGACGGCGTAGGTGCGGGTGGAGTCGGAGTTGTAGCCCTCGGGCAGCGGGCCGCCGATGTCGACGACGACCACGTCGCCGCGCTCGATCACGCGGTCGGAGACATCGTGGTGGGGGCTGGCGCCGTTGGGGCCGGAGCCGACGATCACGAAGTCGGCCACCGTGTGGCCCTCCTCGACGATGGCGGCGGCGATGTCCGCGCCGACCTCGGCCTCGGTGCGCCCGGCGCGCAGCCACTCGCCCACGCGGGCGTGCACGCGGTCGATGGCGGCACCCGCGGCGCGCAGCGCGGCGATCTCGGCGGCGTCCTTGCGCATCCGCAGCTCGCGCACGACGGGACCGGCGAGGGTCTGCTCGGCGTCGCCGAGGGCGGCGCGCAGGGCGAGCACGTGCAGGGCCGGGGTGAAGTCGCTGACGGCGACGCGGCGGGCCTTGCCGAGCCGGTCGGCCACCAGCCGGTAGGCGTCGTCGCCGTCGACCCAGGTGAGGACCTCGACGCCGAGCTCGGCGGTGGGTACGTCGGCGTAGCCGGGCGCCTCCAGCTTGGGCACGACGAGCGCGGGCACGCCGTCGGCGGGCACCACGAGCGTGGTGAGGCGCTCGAACGAGCCGCCCGCCTGGCCGAGCAGGTAGCGCAAGTCGGAGCCGGGGGCGATGAGCAGGGCGTCGGTGTCCGCGGCGGCAGCCGCCTTCGCTGCGCGGTCGAGGCGGGCGCGGAGCGCGGCGGCGTCCGGGGCGGGCGTGTGGAGGGATCGGCGCGACATGCGGCTGAGCCTAGTACCGGCGCGCGGGGGCACCCGTCACCCGGGCAGGGCCGGAGTTTCGAACAGCGGCGGCAACGCCGTGAGCATCAACGCGGACCAGACCACGTGGGTCAGCAGCGGCGCCTGAATGCCGCCCGTGGCACGCCGTTGCAGCCCGAACAGCGTCCCCATCACGATCGACGCCAGCACGAGCGCCGGGTTGCGAGTGGCCACGGTGGACAGTGCGTAGGCCGCCGTCGAGGTCACCACCGGTGCGCGCGTCACCGAGCCTTGCAGTGCGCCGCGGAAGAAGACTTCCTCGGCGGCGCCGGTGATCAGTGTCGTCGCGTAGACGGCCGGACCCGAGCCGCGGTCGGCGTAGGCGAGCACGCCCGCGATCGCCCGCGACAACGGCGGGATGCGGCGGGCCACCAGTGCACAGCCGTAGAACACGCCGAACGCGCCGGCGGCGACCGTCACCGGCCCCGCGACCGGGTGGCGTGAGGTGCCCCGCGGCGGCGGTCCCGCGGCGAGCCCGCCCGCGATCCAGGTGGCGGCGACGGCGCCCGTGCGCCCGTGGAAGCGGGCCGAACCGGGAGGCGTCGAGAGCGACCAGCCGAGCAGCCAGGTGCCGGCCGCGGTGAGCAGCCCGAGCAGCGAGCGCCGCATCAGGCCGCCCGCACGCGCTCGGCCAGTGCCGCCAGGGCCGCGGAGTCGTAGTCCATGGGTTCGAACGGTACGACGTCGCGGATCGCGGGATCGCGCACGACCACCTCGTTGGCCATGGAGTCGATGAGCGTGCGGCCGGTGGCCACGTCGACGTCGGTCACGAGCGCGAGCCAGTACGACGACAGCCGCGGCGAGAGCAGCGGCACGGGCACGATGAGCGGGCTGCGGCCCTCGATCCGGGCCAGCCGCCTCAGCATGTCCAGGTAGGCCAGCTGTTCGCTGCCGCCGATCTCGAACGTCCGGCCTTCCGCGGCCTGCGAGTCGAGCACACCCACGAGGTAGCGCACGACGTCGGCGATCGCGATCGGCTGGGCGCGGGTGGCGGCCCAGCGCGGGGTGACCATCGCGGGCAGGTGCTCCACGAGCTGTCGGGTGATCTCCCACGAGATGCCGCCGTGGCCGATCACGATGCCGGCGCGCAGCACGGTCACCGGCACGCCGGTGCCGGCGAGCAGGTACTCGACCTGGCGGCGGCTGCGCAGGTGGGCGGACAGGTCGTCGGAGTCGTCGCCGAGGCCGCCGAGGTAGACGATGCGGCCGGTCCCGGCGGTGCGCGCGGCGAGGGCGAACGCGCGGGCCGCGGCGGCGTCCCGGCGTTCGAAGTCACGAGCGTCGAGGGAGTGCACGAGGTAGTAGGCGGCGTCGGTGCCCCGCAACGCGTTGTCGAGCGAGCGGGAGTCCTCGACGTCACCGTGCACCGCGGTGCCCGCGCCCGTGTATGCGGCCGGGTTGCGGGTCATCGCGAGCACGTCGTGCCCGCCGGCGGCCAGTGCCTCGGCGACTCGGCTCCCGACGAAACCGGACGCCCCGGTGACCAGTACGCGCACTCCCACTCCCCTTTTCTCACGGTGTCGATCAGGGGTACCCGGGACGGGGCGGTGGAAACCGGGCGGCGCGTCAGGCGGGGTACTGCGCGGGCAGACGTGGCAGGCTGGGCGCGTGACCGGACCACTCGCCCTCCTCGACTCCGCGAGCCTGTACTTCCGCTCGTACTACGCGCTGCCCGACTCGATGACCGCGCCCGACGGGACGCCGGTCAACGCCGTGCGCGGGTTCACCGACACGCTGGCGCGCATCCTCACCGACCGGCGCCCGTCACGGCTGGTGGCGTGCCTCGACGCGGACTGGCGGCCGAAGTTCCGCACCGACCTGCTGCCCAGCTACAAGGCGCACCGGGTCGCCGTGCCGGGGCACGGCGAGGGCGAGGCCGACGTGGAGGAGGTGCCCGACACGCTCACGCCGCAGGTGCCGGTGATCCTCGACGTGCTGGCCGCGTTCGGGTTCGCCACGGCCGAGGCCGCGGGCTACGAGGCCGACGACGTGATCGGTGCGCTGGCGACCCACGAGCAGGACGCGCCCGTCGAGGTCATCACCGGCGACCGCGACCTGTTCCAGCTCGTGCGCTCGACGCCGACGCCGACCTCGGTCGTGTACGTGGGCAAGGGCTGGGCGAAGGCCGAGGTGTTGGGGCAGGCCGAGATCGCCGAGCGCTACGGCGTGCCGGCCGGCCACGCGGGTCCCGCCTACGCCGACATGTCCGCGTTGCGCGGTGACCCGTCCGACGGGCTGCCCGGCGTGGCCGGTATCGGAGAGAAGACCGCGGCGAAGCTCATCACGCAGTTCGGGTCGCTGGAGGAGCTGATCTCGGCCTCGCAGTCGGGCGACTCGCGGCTGCCGCTGAAGACCCGGCTGCGGCTCAAGGACGCGGCCGACTACCTCGCCGTGGCCCCCACCGTGGTGCGGGTCGCCGTCGACGCGCCGGTGGTGCAGTCCGGGCCGGACGCCGTGCCGACGAGCCCCGCGGACCCGGACCGGGTCGCGGAGCTGGCCGAGCGGTGGAACCTGGGCCGCTCGGTCGAACGGCTCCTGGCGGCGCTGCCGAAGGCGTGAGCGCGGCTCAGAAGTACGTGCCGCACCACGGCCGTGTGCCGGTGGCGAACAGGGTGTCGGCACGGCCGAGCGCCGCCGGGTCGACCGCGGTGATCCGGCCGGCTTGCGCGAGCGTCGAGGCGCGCCACTCGCCGAGGTAGAGCATGGCGAGGCTGTCGGCGTCGAGGCGCAGGTCCGCATCGGCGTCGGTGCGTTCGGCGCCGTCGGGGCCGATGCGGTAGCGGCCGCGGTTGGCCGGCAGCAGCCGATCGTCCACTTCGAACACGACGGGTTCGCCCTGCCCGTAGGTGCGAGCGGCGAGCGCGCCGGCGACGTCGACCAGCCGCAGCCACAGGTCGTCTTCCACCTCGGTGGTGCGGGCGCGGCGCGGGTCGGTGAGCAGCACGGACAGCGGTTCGTCGAGCGGGCGGAAGCGGGAGCTCACGGTGGCGATGAGGTCGATCGAGAGCAGGAACCGCCACAGCGCGGCGATCGCCTCCGGGTTCGTGCCGTGCAGGTCGCGGACCTCCAGCAGCGGGCCGCGTTCGGGTTCGGCGACGGTGGACTGGTCCACGCTCGTGAACATCGCGAACGCGTCGTCCTCACCGTTCGGTCCGGTGTGGACAGCCACGCGATACCCGCCCTCACGGCTGAGGCGGCGGTTGAGGGCGACGGGCCACCAGACGTCAGGGCGCGCGATCATGCCCGGCCGGTGCAGCCCGATCCGTTGGTACAGCGCGGGAAGCTGCGCGCGGGCCTCGTCGGTGTCGAGCAGCCGGACGGCGCCGCCGGCTTCGGCGCCCTTACGCAGCCGCGCGGGGTGGTCGACGCGGACGGTGGCGCCGGAAGTGGCGATGCCGTAACCGAAGCGGCCGTAGATCACGGCTTCGCTGGCGTGCAGGCACGCAAGTGTGGTGCCGCGTTCGGCGAGGTCGTTCAGCTGCGCGCTCATCAACGCGGTGACGACGCCGCGGCGCGTCCAGTCGGCGCGCACGCCGACACCGTCGACCGCCGTCGCCGGCAGGAGCGCACCGCCGGGGACGGCGATCGTGGTGGCGAAACCGCTGGTGATCCCGATCGGACGGTCGTCGGCGAACGCGGCGAACTTGCCGGGCGCGGCCCAGGAATCGCCGATCTGCGCCCACACCTCGTCCGAGAGCAGGGGGCTGTGCAGTGCTTGCCCGAGCAGGTCGAAGGTGGGCCGGCGCTCGTCGTCGGTGATCGGGCGTACCACGAAGTCGGTCATGCCGCGATCCAACCAAGCCCGCGGCGCGGGTGCCACGCGTTTTCCTTCGGCCGGCTACTTCGGGGCGTCGACGCGGTAGTCGCCCGCGGTGCCGGTGACCGTGATGGGCACGTGTTTCTCCTCGCCCGCGATGTCGACCACGCACTGGAACGTGGAGCCGTCGGTCACGGCCTGGCGGTCGGGGCAGCTGACCTCGCCGACACCGTCGAGCTGGTAGGTGTCGGCGAGGATCTTGGCGACGGCGGCGTCCATGGCTTTCGCGTCGAACACGCGCCCGGGCCCGGTGGCCGAGGCCGGCGTCGCGCCCGAACTTCCCGCCGACGTCTCTGAAGGCGTGGTGGCGGACGGCGTGACCGTGACGGTCTTGACGGGCGCCGCCGGGTCGGCTTTGGTCGAACAGCCGGTGGCGAGCAGCATTCCGAGTCCGCACAGACCCAGCACCAGCACGGCGCGCATTCCCGCTCCTGTCCCCCGATGCCCGGTTCAGGGCCCTTGGTCAAGGTCAGAAGAAAGTACCGCACCATGACGCGCGGCGCGTGCCGAACAAGGTGTCCACGTGCGACACCGCGGTGTCGTCGAGGACTTCGATGCGGCCGGTGTCGGCCAGGGCCGAGGCGCGCCACGCTCCGAAGTAGAGCATCGCGAGCGAAGTGACGTCGAGGCGCAGGGCGGGGGCGGCGTCGGTGCGTTCGGCGCCGTCGGGGCTGATGCGGTAGCGGCCGTCGTTGGCGGGCAGCAGCGGGTCGGTCACTTCGAGGACGACCGGTTCCGCCTCGCCGTAGGTGCGGGCGGCGAGTGCGGCGGGCGCGTCGATCACGCGCAGCCACGTTTCGTCCTCGACGGCCTTGACCTTGACCGCGCGCGGGTCGGTGAAGAGCAGTTCGACGGGTTCGTCGACGGGGCGGGCGATCACGGAGATGTCGTCGACGAGGTCCACCGACAGCAGGAACCGCCACAGGCCGGCGAACGCGGCGGGGTTGGTGTAGTGGAACTCGAAGACCGTGAGTTTCTGCCGGTCGCCCTCGCCGCGTTCGACGTGGTAGACGAGGTAGCCGTCGACGCCGTCCGGGCCGCGGTGCACCGCGGTCTCGACGGGGTTGTCCGAGCGGCGGGCCTGGTTCTCGTTCATGGGCCAGTAGTGCGCGGGCCGCGTGATCATGCCGGGCCGGGCGGTGCCGGTGGCGGCGTAGAGGTCGGGCCAGTGCAGCAGGGCCTGCTCGAGGCCGAACACGCTGACCTCGCCGCCGGCCGGTGCTTCCGGGCGCAGCCGCGCGTGGCGGCGGTCCACGACGATGTTGCGGCTGAGGGTGGCGACGCCGTAGCCGTACCGGCCGTAGATCGCGCCTTCGGTGGCGTGCAGGGACGCCAGCACGACGTCGCGTTCGGCGAAGTCCCGCAGCTGCGCGGCTTGCAGGGCGCTGAGCACGCCGCGGCGGGTGCGGCCGGCGCGCACGCCGACGCCGGTCACGGCCGCGAGCGGCACGCGCGCGCCGCCGGGAAGGACGACCTCGTGGTCGGCGGCGCGCACGGTGCCGATCAGCTCCGGGTCGAACGCGGCGAACACGCGCGACTCCTGCAGAGCCTCGCCGATCCGCTCCCACTCCTCGTCGCTGCCGGCCTTGACGTGCAGCGCCGCCCGGAACAGGTTCCAGGCCGCGCGCTGCTCGTCGGCGGAGGACAGGAGTCGTACGGTGTGGTCGCTCATGCCGCGATCATCCTGTGGCCCGCGGGGTGCGGGCCACCGATTTACCCGGCTTCACTTTTCAGGGTGGATCACTGCGGTGATCATGGGGCGGCGGGCGGCGAAACCTCGTAGTTGCCGTCGCTGCCCTTGACGGTGATCGGCACCTGCTGCGGCTTGCCGTTGATGGTCGCGGTGCAGTCGAACTTGGCACCGTCCTCGACCTTCTGCTCGGCCGGGCAGGTGACGCCGGTGACGCCTTCGATCTTGTAGGTGTCGGTGAGCAGCTTCGTGACGTCGGTCTGCATCTGGGTGTTGTTGAAGACCTCGGTCTTGAAGAAGCCGGGGGCGACGAACCCGAGGATCGCGACCACGGCCACCACGACGATGAGCGCCCCGATGCCGATGAACAGGCCGCGCTTGGACTTCGGTTCGTCACCGCTGTCGCCGACGGTCTGCGTGAGGGCGGTCGCCTGGCCGTAGTCGTACTGGTTGCCGGCGGGCTGGCCATAGGGCTGCTGAGCCTGCGGACCGGTCTGCGGCTGGCCGTACAGCGGCTGCTGCTGCGGGCCGCTCTGCGGGTACCCGCCGCCGGGCTGCTGCCCGTACTGCTGGGGCGGCTGCTGCCGGTTCGGGTCGTAGGGCTGGCCGTACTGCTGCGGGGGCGGCTGCTGGCCCCACTGCGGTTGCTGGGGCGACTGCGGGGGCTGCTGCTGCGGGTAGCCGCCGGGTTGCTGGCCGTACTGGGGCTGCTGCTGCGGCTGGACCCACTGCGTCGGCTGCGAGTCGTAGGGCTGCTGGGGCTGCTGGCCGTACTGCTGCGGGTTGTAGGGCTGCTGTTGCTGCTCCTGCGGCCCGCTCGGCGGGTAGGCGCCGCCCGGCTGTTGCCCGTATTGCGGCTGCTGCCCGTACTGGGGCTGCTGCTGCGGGTCGTTGCCGCCATACGGCGTGCTCATCGTTCGCCTCCGCCTTGATTGCCTGCGGCAGTGACCTCCTCGGGAGGGGTCGCTGCCCACGGTGTCGAGCGCGATCCAACCACAGGTCGGGGCCGAGCACACGCGCCCACGCGCACCCTGTCCGAGCGGTGACCTCGACCTGCCCGCGAACGCCCTGTGGCCGAGGCGCGCGCTTCAGGCAAAACAGTCACGCCGCGCCGGCCGCGACGACGCCGCGGCGCAGGGCGCGCACGGCTTCCGCGGCGGCGGCGCCGACCGGGTCGGCTTTGCCGAGGACGTCGCGGATCTGGTCGAGCAGGTCGATCACCTGGCGTGACCAGCGGACGAAGTCGCCGGCGGACAGTTCCTGGCCGTTGGTCTCGGCGGCGGTGAGGACCTTCTCGAGCGATTCGCCGCGGGCCCACCGGTAGACCGGCCACGCGAAGCCGGCGTCGGGTTCGCGGGTGCGGTCGAGGTGGTGGCGGCGTTCGTCCTCGGTGAGGTCGACCCACAGCTTGGTGGTCTCTTCCCAGGCCTTGGGCACGGAGCCACCGGGCAGGCGCGGCTCCCCCGCTGTGTCACGGCGGGCCTCGAACACGAGCGTGGACACGACGGCGGCGAGCTCGGCCGCGCCGAGGCCTTCCCACACGCCGTGGCGGATGCACTCGGCGGCCAGCAGGTCGGACTCGCTGTAGAGACGGGCGAGGCGGTGGCCGTGTTCGGTGACGCGGTCTTCACCGGTGCCGGGGCCGAGGTAGCCGCGTTCGCCGAGCAGCGCGAGGATCCGGTCGAACGCGCGGGCCAGCGAGTGGGTGGTGGCGGCGACCTTGCGTTCGAGCTGCTCGGTTTCGGCCTGCAGGCGCTGGTAGCGCTCGACCCAGCGCAGGTTGGCCTCGCGTTCGGCCAGACCGTGGCAGGGGTGGGCGCGTAGGGCGCGCTGCAGGGTGTTGAGCTCCGCGTCGTCGCCCTGGCTCGTGCGGCGCCGCTGGCGCCCGGGCAGGGAGATGCCGGAGTCGCGCAGGGCCGAGGCGATGTCGCGGCGGGTCTTGGGCGAGCGCAGTTCGATGTGCTTGGGCAGGCGGATGTGGCCGAGCGGCTCGACCGGGGCCGGGAAGTCCGCGACCGACAGTGGCCCGGACCAGCGGTCCTCGGTGACGACCACGGGCCGCGGCTCGCGGATCGGATCCAGGCCCGGGTCGACGACCACGGCCAGGCCCGCGCGGCGCCCGGCGGGCACGGCGATGACGTCGCCCTTGCGCAGCTTCTCCAGCGATTCCGCGGTGCCGGCGCGGCGGGTGGCGGTGTTCTGCCGGGAGAGGGTTTTCTCGCGGGCGGAGATCTTGGCGCGCAGCTCGACGTATTCGAGCATCTCGTCGAACTCGCCAGTGACCGCGCGGGCGTAGCCGACGAGGGCTTCCTTGTTGCGGTCGATGCGCCGGGAGGTGCCGACCACGGACCGGTCGGCCTGGAACTGGGCGAACGACTGTTCCAGCAGCTCGCGTGCGGAGTCGGCACCGACCTGGGCGACGAGGTTCACGGCCATGTTGTAGCCGGGCCGGAACGACGAGCGCAGCGGATACGTACGCGTGGAGGCGAGGCCGGCGACCTGCTTCGGGTCGACGCCGGGCTGCCAGGCGACGACGGCGTGGCCTTCGACGTCGATGCCGCGGCGCCCGGCGCGGCCGGTCAGCTGCGTGTACTCGCCCGGGGTGAGGTCGACGTGGGCCTCGCCGTTGTACTTGACCAGGCGTTCGAGCACCACGGTGCGGGCGGGCATGTTGATGCCCAGCGCGAGGGTCTCGGTGGCGAACACGGCCTTGACCAGGCCGCGGAGGAACAGTTCCTCGACGGTCTCCTTGAACGCGGGCAGCAGGCCCGCGTGGTGGCCGGCGAAGCCGCGTTCCAGCGCTTCGCGCCACTCCCAGAAACCGAGGACGCTCAGGTCGCCCTCGGGCAGGTCGGCGGTGCGCTCGGCGACGATGCGGCGGATTTCCTCGACCTGTTCGGGCCCGTTGAGCCGCAGCCCGGAGCGCACGCACTGCGCGACGGCGGCGTCGCAGCCGGCGCGGGAGAAGATGAACACGATCGCGGGCAGCAGCCCGGCCGTGTCGAGGCGCTCCACGACGTCGACGCGCGAGGGCGGGCGGAACCGTTGCGGGCGGGGCGCGCCGCGGCGGCCACCGCGGTTGCCACGCATCGAGGCGGGGGCGAAGCGGCCGAGCTCTTCGGCGCGGCGCAGCAGGCCGGGGTTGATGCTCAGCTCGGCGTTCGGGTCGCCTTCGTCCTGGCCGGCGAACAGGTCCATCAGGCGGTTGCCGATGAGCATGTGCTGCCACAGCGGGACGGGCCGGTGCTCGTCGACGACGACGGTGGTGTCGCCGCGGACCTCGACGAGCCATTCGCCGAACTCCTCGGCGTTGCTCACGGTGGCCGAGAGCCCGACGACGCGGACGTGTTCGGGCAGGTGGAGGATCACTTCTTCCCACACGGCGCCGCGGAAGCGGTCGGCGAGGTAGTGGACCTCGTCCATCACGACGTAGCCGAGCTCGGGGATCGCGGAGCTGCCGGCGTAGAGCATGTTGCGCAGCACCTCGGTGGTCATCACGACCACCTGCGCGTTGCCGTTGATGGAGGTGTCGCCGGTGAGCAGGCCGACGGCGTCGCTGCCGTAGCGGGCGACGAGGTCGGCGTACTTCTGGTTGGACAGCGCCTTGATGGGCGTGGTGTAGAAGCATTTGCGGCCTTCGGCGAGCGCCAGGTGCACGGCGAACTCGCCGACCACGGTCTTGCCGGCGCCGGTGGGCGCGCACACGAGCACGCCGTGGCCGTCTTCGAGAGCCTCGCAGCCGCGGACCTGGAAGTCGTCGAACTCGAACGACACCTCGCCGGCGAAACGCGTCAGCTGGGGGTACTTGCCGCGGCGGCGTGAGACCGCATAGGCCTCGGCCGGGGAAGGTGAAGGGCTAGTGGCCACCCTGTCAGGGTTCCACACGGCACCGACAGTCCGCACGCGGCGTGCCGACCGGTGTGTGGCCGTGCGGTTACGGGGCGACGACGGTGAGCGCGCCGGGCACGCAGGTGGCGGTGAAGGGGGTGACGCCCTGGGATTCACCGTCGGCGTAGGCGGGCCAGCCGGGGCCGGTTCCGGTTTTGCTGCCGGTTTCGATACTCAGTGTCCGGGTGCGCAGGGTGCGGACGGCGGGGTGGTCGAGGTGGGCGCCGGTGCGCAGGCCGGGCAGCAGGCGCAGCAGCTGCAGGCGGCCGGCGGCGCCGATCACGGTGACGTCGAAAAGCCCGTCGTCCGGCGTGGCCTGGGGGCAGATGGGGACGCCGCCGCCGTAGTAGGGGGTGTTGCCGACGGCGACCAGGGTGGCGTCGAGCTCGAGGGTGCCTTCGTCGGTGTGGAGGGTGACGGGGCGGGGGCGGAAGGCGGCGAGCTCGGCGAGGATGGCGACATCGTAGCGGCGGGGGCCGGAGGGCCAGCGGAGGCTGTTGGCGCGGGCGTTGACGGCGGCGTCGAAGCCGGAGCACAGGACGGTGGCGAACCAGGCGCCGTGCTCCCTCGCGCCGCTGCCTTCCGCACTGCCTTCCGCGCCGGCGAGGCGGCCGAGGTCGAGAGTGCGGCGGGTGCCGGCGCGCAGGGCTTCGGCGAGTTTGTCGGCAGCCGTGAGGGCGTCGGGTGGGGTGCCGAGGGCGCGGGCGAAGTCGTTGCCGGTGCCTGACGGGACGAGGCCGAGGGCGACGTCGTGGTCGGCGCAGAACTGCACGCCTTGATGTGCGGCGCCGTCGCCGCCGAGGACGATGAGCACGTCGAGGCCTTCGGCGTGGGCCGAGCTCATGAGGGCTCGGGATTCCGCGACGCTGGTGGCGGTGAGGACGTCGAGCCGTTCGACGGCGGGGCGCAGCCGGGCGGCCACGGCGTCCGCGATCCGGGCCGCGGCGCCGTGGCCGGAGGCCGGGTGGACGGCGAGCGCCGCGGTGAGCCCCATGCGGTGGTGGTTACGTGATGTCGTCGGTCGACTGGCTGCGCGGCGAGGTCACGGGCTCGTCTTCCTCGACGGTGCTCGGCGTGTAGTCGAACGGCGCGGCTTCGTCGTCGTCGAGCTTGTCCCAGCCCTGGTCTTCGCGGATCTTGTCGCGCTTGCGGTCGTTGAAACGCGTGATCTGGATGGCGATCTCGAACAGCACAGTGAGCGCGGCGGCGAGACCGAGCATGGAGAACGGGTCGGAGCCCGGCGTCGCGAACGCGGCGAACACGAACAGCGCGAACAGGATGCCGCGGCGCCACCGCTTGAGCTGCTGGTAGCGGACGACCCCGACGAGGTTGAGCATCACCACGATCAGCGGGAGCTCGAAACTGACGCCGAAGATGAGCAGCAGCGACAGGATGAACGAAATGTACTTGTCCGCGGTCAGCGCGGTCACGAACTGGTCTTGGCCGAAGCCCGCCAGCAGCGCCAGCGCGTGCGGCACGAGGAAGTACGCCAGCACGGCACCGGCGGCGAACAGTACCGATGCGAAGCCGACGAAGACGAGCGCGTACTTGCGTTCCTTCGTGTAGAGCCCGGGAGCGATGAACGCCCAGAACTGGTATAGCCAGAACGGCGAGAGCAGGACCGCGCCGGCCGCGACACCGATCTTCAGGCGGACCATGAAGACCTCGAACGGCTGTGTCTGCAGCAGCCGGCACCCGGCCTGGTTGCCGCCGAAGCGCTGATCGGCGGGGATGGCGCAGTACGGGTGGGTCATGATGTCGCCGAGCGACGGGATCGGGCCGAGGTGCTGTTCGAACCAGATCCAGCCGAAGATGCCGCCGATGACGATGAACAGCAGGGCGAACCCGAGCCGGCGCCGGAACTCGTAGACGTGTTCGATGAGTGTCATCGTGCCGTCGGGGTTTCTGCGGCGGCTGCGCCGGCGCCGGTTGCTGGGGCGCGCGCCTGTGCCGTTGGCGGCTTCCGCCACTGGTCGTTCCGTTCTCGTCGTAGCCCGCCGGAGCGCGCTGGGTGTTCAGCGCGCTCCGCGGACCGGGGACCGGGTGGGGTGGTCGGGCCTCAGCTGGCGTTCTTTTGCGGCTGCTCGGCCGCCTGCTGCTTCTTCAGCTCGTCGAGCTGGCGCTGGAGGTCGGCGACCTGCTGGTCCTGGGCCGGGGCGGTGGCCTGCGGGAGCTGGCGGGTCTCGACCTGCTCGGCCTCGTCCTTCTGCTCGCCCGTGAGGTCCTTGGTCTCGGCCTTGAAGATCTTCATGGACTTGCCGATGGAGCGGGCGGCGTCCGGAAGCCTCTTGGCCCCGAACAGCAGAACCACGACGAGCACCAGAATGATGATGTGCCACGGCTGCAGCGCGTTCATGGCGGTGGCCTCCTTGTTTCTTTAGTCGTTGCCGATGTTACTGGTTTCCGGTGCGTCGCGGCGCTGAGCCACGGCCACGCGAAGTGCTGCGGACCGGGCGCGGAGGAGTCCGGTCCGGTCCTGGGTGTTCGTAGCCACCATGCTCAGGGTGCGGCGGAACTGGCGCAAGACTCTGATCGTCCGTACTGCCAGGACAATCAGGACGAGCACGCCCGCCGCGAGCACTACGTAAGTGGGCCAGTACGACACGTGGGTTACCTTAACGGCCGTAGGTTGACGGTAGGTGACGGGATCGGGCCACCGCGTCGGCCGCTCGTCGTCGAACCGCGTCAGCCAGTGTGACCGGGCTCTCCACCTGCGCGTCTCCGGCGAGTCCGAGGACCAAACGGACCATCCAGGACTCGTCCGCATAGCGCATCCGGATGCGCAGCCGCCCGCCTTCGAGCTCGGCGAGTTCTTCACACGGGTAGTACTCCGCGACCCAGCGCGCGTCGGGGTCGAGCACGAGCTCGGCCTCGCACTGGTCGGGCCGGGCGGAGAACACGCCGTCGGACAGGTCGGTGGGGCGCGCGTGGGCCGGGGGCACGGCGGGCTCGTCGAGCACGGTCAGCTCGTCGATGCGGTCGAGCCGGAACAGCCGGACGTCCTCGACGCGGCGGCACCAGGCTTCGAGGTAGCCGACGGCCTGCACGATGAGCAGCCGCATCGGGTCCACGGTGCGTTCGGTGATCTGGTCCTTGGACGCTGTGTAGTAGCGCATCCGCAGCGCGCGCCCGGCCTGCAGCGCGGCCGCGACCTCCTCGCGGGTCTTCGCGGCGCGTTTGCCCTCGCGCACGCCGCCGCCGACTACTACACCGGCCGGCTGGGCCTGGCCCGCGGCGTCCTCGATCTTGGCGATCGAGCGGCGCACGGCGTCGCCGTCGACCACGCCGGGGGTGTCGGCGAGCGCGCGCAGGGCCACGAGCAGGGCGGTGGCCTCGCCGCCGGTGAGGCGCAGGGGCCGGCTCATGCCGGCGTCGTGGGTGACGACGATGGTGTCGCCTTCGAAGGACAGGTCGATGAGGTCGCCCGGGCCGTAGCCGGGCAGGCCGCACATCCACAGCAGTTCGAGGTCCTTGCGCAGCTGGCGCGGCGTGACGTCGAAGTCGTGGGCGGCCTCGTCGACGCGCACGCCCGGGCGCGCGAGCAGGTAGGGCACGAGCGCGAGCAGGCGCGGCATGCGTTCGGTGGAGCCGCTCATCGGCTGCTCCCCTGCTCGGCGCGGGCGAGGACGGCTTCGAGGCGGTGCTGCACGGATTTGGCGAGCACGTCGGGTTCGAGCACGAGCACGTCGGGTCCCTGGGCGGCGATCCAGTCGGCGGCCGACTCGGGGAAGAACAGGCCGATCTCGATGAGGTCGCCCTCTTCGCCGTCGATCGTGTCGCGGCCGACGACCTCGCCGCGGCGGCGCACGCCGGCGGCGCGCCCGTCCGCGACCCACAGGCGGGCAGTGGTGACGGGGCTGGATTCCTCGCTGCCGCCGGTGACGGACACGAGCTGCAGCAGGTTCACGCCGTCGGGCCGCGTCACCGCGCCCGGCTCGCCGATCGGGGTCACCTTGCCGGTGACGCGGGAGAGCCGGAAGCAGCGGGTGGCGCCGCGGTCGCGGTCGTGCCCGACGACGTACCAGCGTGCGCGCCAGGACACGACTCCCCACGGTTCGAGCTCACGCATGCGGCGTTCCGGGGAGCCGACGCGGCGGTACTCGAACCGCACGGCCTGGCCGCTCTGCACGGCGGCGAGCAGCGGCCCGAACGCCGGCTCGGCGCGCACGCGGGGCTCGATCACGGTGGGGGCCTGGTCGTCGACCTCGACGCCGGCGGCGCGCAGCTTCACGAGCGCGCCCTGGGCCTGCCCGGTCAGCTCGGGCGAGTCCCACAGGCGCACGGCGAGGCCGACGGCGGCCGCTTCGTCGGGGGCAAGGTCGATCTCGCCGAGCTCGTAGTCGCGGCGGGCGATGCGGTAGCCCTCGACGGGGTCGAAGGCGGAGTTGCGGCCGGTCTCCAGCGGGATGCCGAGCTCCCGCAGCTCCGTTTTGTCGCGTTCGAACGTGCGGAAGAAGGCCTCGTCGCTGGCCGCGTCGGCGTACCCGGGCACGATTCCGCGAATCCGCTCGGCGGTGAGGTACTGCCGGGTGGACAGCAGGGCGAGCACGAGGTTGACCAGCCGTTCGGCGCGTGCGGTGGACACCCCTACAACCCTAGCTCTCCTCGTCCTCCCCGATCGTGAGGTTCCCCGAACGCGTCGCGGCCCTAGCCTGGAACCATGGCTGAACGTGTACTGCTGGTGACCGGAGCGTCGCGAGGGATCGGGGCGGCGACGGCCAGGCGCGCCGTGGCGGCGGGGATCCGGGTGGCGCTCGTGGCCCGGAAAGCCGAGGCCGTGGCCCCGCTCGTGGCCGAGTTCGGCGAGGAAAACGCGCTGGCGCTGGCCGCTGACGTCACCGACTGGCGGGGTGTGTCGGGCGCGGTCGAGGCGACGCTGGCGCGGTTCGGGCGGCTGGACGCGGCTTTCGCGAATGCCGGGATCGGCATGGGCGTGTCGTTCTTCGGCGACGGCGGCGCGGAGCCCGAACAGTGGCGGGAACTGGTGCTGACGAACGTCTACGGTCCCGCGCTCACGGCCCGTGCCGTGCTGCCGGCGTTGGCGGACACGAGCGGTCATCTCGTGCTGACGGGTTCGGTCGCCGGCCGTTATCCGCGCAAGGGGAGCCTGTACTCGGCGACGAAGTGGGCGGTGAGCGGGCTGGCGGCGGGGATCCGGGAGGAGGCCGTGGGCACGGGCGTGCGGGTGACGCTGGTGCAGCCCGGCATCACCGACACCGACATCCTGACCGACGAGCAGCGGCGCAAGCCGAAGCTCGCGGCCGACGACGTCGCCCGCGCGGTGCTCTACGCGCTGGAGCAGCCGCCGTCGGTGGACGTCAACGAGATCATGGTCCGCCCGACCGGGCAGGTCCTTTAACGTTGCAGGTGGGCGACGCGGCCGCCGGTGCCGCTGGCCCAGCAGCTGCCCGCGGGCGCGCAGTCGACGGTGTCGAAGCTGCCGGTGTCGAACCGCGTCCAGTGGTGGCCGCCGTCGGGGCTGAGGTCGCTGCCGCCGGGGCCGACGGCGATGACGGAGCCGCCGAGCCACGCGAGCCCGGAGCGGTAGCCCGCGGGGTAGTGCGCCGGCGTGCGCCAGGTGCGGCCGCGGTCGGCGCTGAGCGCGACGGCCGGGCCGGGCGCCGTGGGGTTCGCGAAGTCCCCGCCGATCGCGACGCCCTGCCACGGCGTGCGGAACGCGAGCGCGAACACGCCGGCCGACGCGCTGCTGGGCAGGGGGGTGTCGGCGACGGTCCAGTGGTGCCCGGCGTCGCCGGTGTGCAGCACGCGGGCGCGTGCGCCGCCGCCCATCGCGAGCCACGCGTCGAACGGCCCGGAGGTGGCCACGCACTGGCCGCTCACCGCGAAGCCCGCTTCGCCGGGCAGCGCGGGCGGGAACGCGCTGTCGGGGATCTGCCGCCAGGTACGGCCGCCGTCCGCGGTGGCCTGCAGGCGGAACTTCCCGTCGACGGGGTCGCTCATCGCGAGGCCGCGCCAGGGGTCGAAGAAGGCGAGGCAGTCGTAGAACGCTTTCGGGTCGGGGTTGGCGAACGTCTGGCGCCAGTGCCGGCCGGCGTCGTCGGTGCGGTAGACGCGCGAGTCCTCGCCGGGGCCGATGGAGAGCACCACGGCGTGGTCGGCGTCGAAGGCCTCGATGTCGCGGAACTCCAGCGTCTCCGTGCCGGGCGGCCCGACGGGGCTCCAGGTGCGGCCGCCGTCGGTGGTGCGCAAGACGGTCCCCTGCGTGCCGCTGACCCACGCCACGCGCCCGCTGACAGCCGAAAGCCCCCGGAACTGCGCGGTTACCCCGGTCGGCGTCAGCCGCCACGACGGGAGCCGCTCAGCCGCGCCCGCCACCCCACCGGCGACCAGCGGCAGCACCGCACCCAGCAGAACCACCAACGCACGCACGACCCGCATGCGGCCGATCTTGCCGCACCCGGACGGCGACTTTCGTCGGGAACGCCGGATGTGCCGACCGCCCTTCGGACCCGAGCCGAGTGCACCGGATATGCCCGAGGGCCGCCCCGCGTGGTGCGGGGCGACCCTCGACGGCTGCGGTCCTGGCGGGTTACAGCGAGCTGATCAGGCGTTCGACTCGCTCGTCCACTGAGCGGAACGGGTCCTTGCACAGCACGGTGCGCTGGGCCTGGTCGTTGAGCTTGAGGTGGACCCAGTCGACGGTGAAGTCGCGGCCGGCGGCCTGGGCGGCGGCGATGAAGTCGCCGCGGAGCTTCGCGCGGGTGGTCTGGGGCGGGGTGTCCTTGGCAGCTTCGATCTCGCCGTCGTCGGTGACGCGCTTGACCAGGCCCTTGCGCTGCAGCAGGTCGAAGATGCCCCGGCCGCGGCGGATGTCGTGGTAGGCGAGGTCGAGCTGGGCGATGCGGGGGCTGGAGAGGTCCAGGTCGTGCTTCGCGCGGTAGCGCTCGACCAGGCGGTGTTTGATGGCCCAGTCGATCTCGGTGTCGATCTTGGCGAAGTCCTGCTGCTCGACGGCCTCCAGCGCGCGGCCCCACAGCTCGACCACGCGCTCGTTGGCGGGGGTGGAGCCGTTTTCCTTGAGGTGCTGCACGGCACGCGCGTGGTACTCACGCTGGATGTCGAGCGCCGAGGCCTCGCGGCCGCCGGCGAGGCGGACCTGGCGGCGGCCGGTGAGGTCGTGGCTGATCTCGCGGATCGCCCGGATCGGGTTGTCGAGGGTGAAGTCGCGGAACTGGACGCCGGCCTCGATCATCTCGAGCACCAGGTTCGCCGACCCGATCTTGAGCATCGTGGTGGGCTCGGCCATGTTCGAGTCGCCCACGATCACGTGCAGGCGCCGGTAGCGCTCGGCGTCGGCGTGGGGCTCGTCGCGGGTGTTGATGATGGGACGCGAGCGCGTGGTGGCGCTGGAGACGCCCTCCCAGATGTGCTCCGCGCGCTGCGAGAGGCAGTACACGGCGCCGCGCGGGGTCTGCAGGACCTTGCCCGCGCCGCAGATGAGCTGGCGCGTGACGAGGAAGGGCAGCAGCACGTCGGCGATGCGGGAGAACTCGCCGGCGCGCGTCACGAGGTAGTTCTCGTGACAGCCGTAGGAGTTGCCCGCGGAGTCGGTGTTGTTCTTGAACAGGAAGATGTCGCCGCCGATGCCCTCGTCGGCCAGCCGGCGCTCGGCGTCGACCAGCAGGTCCTCGAGGATCCGCTCACCGGCCTTGTCGTGCGTGACCAGCTGCGTGAGGTCGTCGCACTCGGCCGTCGCGTACTCGGGGTGCGAGCCCACGTCGAGGTAGAGCCGGGAGCCGTTGGACAGGAAGACGTTCGACGAGCGTCCCCAGGACACGACCCGCCGGAAGAGATACCGCGCGACCTCGTCGGGCGAGAGCCTGCGCTGACCGTGGAAGGTGCACGTGACCCCGAACTCGGTCTCGATGCCAAAGATCCGCCGCTGCATCTCACCAGAGTAGGCGCTGCACCCCCTTGAGCGGTGCGCCGTTCGGGCGGCGACACGCGGTCGGTACGTTGCGTGGGGTGAGAAATCGCGCGAATCCGGCGACGGAGCAGCGCGACCCGCGCCGGACGGAGAAGAGGTCAACAACGGTGTTGCACCAGCTCAGCCGCCCGTTCCGGAAGGTCGGGCGCACCGATCGGGCCCTGATCCGCCACAGTGCGGCCCTGCCGAGGACCCGCGCCGACGATGTCCTCGGCTGGCTTTCCAAATCCGCCAACAAGTCGCGCCTGTGGTGGGTCGTGGCCGCCGCGCTGGCCGCCCGCAAGGGTGCGACGCGCCGGGGAGCGCTGCGCGGGATGGTCGCCATCGCCGGGGCCAGCGCCGCGGCGAACCTGCTCGGCAAGCCGCTGTTCCCCCGGCGTCGCCCGGCCGAGGACGAGGTGCCCGAGCACCGGCGGCTGCGCAAGCGGCCCACGTCCTCGTCGTTCCCGTCCGGCCACGCCGCCTCGGCCGCCGCGTTCGCCACGGCCGTCGCGATGGAGTCACCGAAGGCCGGGCTCGTCGTCGCACCGCTGGCGGGCGCGGTGGCGTACTCGCGGGTGCACACCGGCGTCCACTGGCCCAGCGACGTCGGCGCCGGCCTGGTGATCGGCGTCGGGGTCGCCGCACTGACGAGGCACTGGTGGCCGCTGCACCCCGACGTGCCCGCCCGCACCGCGCACACGGCCGAAGCGCCGGAAATGCGCGACGGCGAGGACATGCTGGCCCTGGTCAACCCGCACTCCGGCGTCGACGGCCAGGACCCGACCGAGGACGTGCGTTACGCCTGGCCCAAGGCCACGCTCCTCTACCCCGACCCGCGCCAGGACCTGCGCGACCAGCTCGCGGCCGAGATCGACGCCCGCGGCGGCTCCGTGCGCGCGCTGGGCGTGGCGGGTGGTGACGGCACGGTCGCCGCGGTCGCATCCGTGGCCGCCGAACGCGGCCTACCGCTCGCGCTCATCCCCGCGGGCACGCTCAACCACTTCGCCCGTGACGTCGGCGTGCGGTCGATGCCCGACGCCGACGCGGCCACCGAAGCCGGCAACGCCGTCGGCATCGACCTGGGCGAGGTCGAGGTCCACGGCGCGGGCGAGCCGGAGCACCGCTGGTTCGTGAACACCGCGAGCCTCGGCGGCTACCCCGAGATGGTCCGGCTGCGCGAGAAGCTGCAGCAAAAGCACCCGAAATGGCCTGCGGCCGCGCTTGCACTCGCCCGCGTGCTGCGCCGCGCGAAACCTCTGCCCATCCTGCTCAACGACGAACCCGCCGACGTCTGGCTGATCTTCGTCGGCAACGGCACCTACTCCCCCAAGGGCTTCGCTCCGTCGCGGCGCCCGGCGCTCGACACCGGCCTGCTCGACGTGCGCTACCTGCGCGCCGACGTGCCGTACTCCCGCGCCCGGTTCCTGCTCGCGATGGTGACCAACAGCCTCAACGCCAGCCACGTCTACCAGCAGCTGGACCTGCCGGAGCTGCGCGTGAAGCTGCTCGGCGGCAACCGCCGAGTCGCCACCGACGGCGAGGTCGGGCCACTCGGCAACGAGTTCACCTTCCGCGCCCGCCCCAGCGCCCTGACGATCTACCGCAACCCCGACAACCGGGGTTGACCAGCGCTTTACCCGCTCACAGCGAATCCACAGCAGCCCATCCCTAGCGTGATCACGTCAGGTGCGGGCGACCCTGCCCGCTTCCGTTCACGGCAGGGAACCCCCTCGTGCGTTTTTCCTCATGCGATGCCACGCGCCCGGCGGTGCGGTCGTGATGCCGCAGGCCGCGGTCGACCCGGTGCTGCCGTCCGACATCACGGCACAGGCGCGTGACCTCGGCCCGCTCGAGTCACCGGCGATCTGGCTGACCGCCGCCGGCGCGGCCGTCGCCGTGCTCGCCGTGACCATCGTGCTCGGGCACCACCGGCGCGCCCGCCGCTGGGGAACCGGCGGCGCGGTGGTGCTCTTCCTCCTCGCGGCCGTGACCGCCGTGAACAGCTACGTCGGCTACGTCCGCACCCCCGGCGACCTCGGCCGGCTCTTCGAACGCGGCTCCGGCGCGGCCGACGCCGTGGGGATGCTGCTCGACGACGGCGCGGACGAACCCGATGCGCCGGCCGACACCACCGCCACGGCGCAGCACCACCCCGCGGTGGTGAGCAGCGGGCAACGCGTCGACGTGCTCAGCCTGCCCGACCCCGCCGACGCCGTGCCCTCGGGCGAGAACTACGTGATCCTGCCGCCCGGCTACGACGACCCGGCCAACGCCGGCCACCGCTACCCCGTCGTCTACCTGATCCACGGCTACCCCTACGGCGGCCCGCGCGACTGGCTCACCTCCGGCGCCGCGCCCGACGCGCTGCGCAACCTCGAGGCCGACCACGTGATCGCCCCGATGATCGTGGTCAGCGTCGACCTCACGGCCGGCATGCCCAGCAAGGACTGGGAAGGCCTCGACGTCCCCGGCGGCCCGCAACTCGAGACCTACCTCGCCAAAACCGTCGTCACCGGCGTCGACCACCACTACCGGACCCTCGCCGACCGCCGCCACCGCGCACTCGGCGGCATGTCCGGCGGCGGCTTCGCCGCCCTCAACACCGGCCTGCACCACCTCGACGAGTTCGCCACCCTCGTGATCGCCCTGCCCTACGACGACCTCAACGACTCCATCGGCGTCCTCGACGGCCATCCCTCCGCCATCGCCGCGAACACGCCACGCCACTACCTGCCGACGATGACGTTCACCGCACCGATCTCCGTACTCCTCGCGGCCGGCACCGGCGCCCCGACCGACGTCGCCACGGCCCACCGCATCGCCGACGCGCTGCACCGCCGCGGCCAGGAAGCCGTCGTCCACACCGAACACGGCTTCAACCACACCTGGCACACCGCCCGCGCGACGCTGCCCTACCTCCTGGCCTTCGCCGACCAGACCTTCCGCAGCCCCACGCCGGCGTCCTGAACCAGTCCCGAAACGCCGAGTGGGGGGGGGCGGGCGGCGGGCGGCCCCCCCCCCCCCCCACAGAAAAACAACAAAGAAAAACAAAGAGAGAAAAGAAAAGAAGGGAAGACAC
>NZ_JBEXHL010000037.1:0-91662 GCF_040607795.1 Amycolatopsis sp. NPDC005232
CATCGGGGAGGATTACTAAACCCCCCCCCCCCCACGCCACATTGGGGTGCTTGGGAACCTACGCGGCCGCCGTGTCTCCGGTGGCGGCGAGCTTGTGCGCGGAGTGCTTCTTCGCGGCCTTGCCCGGCTTGCCCGGCGCGACGCCGTTCACCGACTCCGTGCTGGTCGCGTAGACACCCAGCGCCCACGCGAGGCCGTCGGCGTTGCGGTCCAGGGCGACGCGGTCGACGTTGCCCAGGTTGTCGCACGCCTGGTGGTAACACGGGTCGAACGCGATACCCGCGGTGCCGCCCCACTTCGTGGCCTGGGCCTCGGTCTTGAGCACCTCGGCGCCCGTGTCGAGGCCGCCCGCCGGGATGCCGACGGCGATGAACTCGCCGTAGTCCGAGCGGCCCGTGAAGTCGGTGCCCTCGATGGCGACGCCGCGGCCGGTCAGGTAGTCGACGAACGTCTTCTCGATCTGCGCCGAGCCGTACGGGCCGGGGCCGGCGCCGACGTGGTCGGAATCGTCGCCGTCGTAGGCGAAGTAGCCGGCGTTGGGCGAGCCGATCATGTCGAAGTTCAGGTACAGCGCGAGGTCGAGCTGCTGCTCGAAGCTCAGCGAATCGACGTAGTATGTGGACCCGACGAGCCCGAACTCCTCCGCGCTCCAGAAACCGAAGCGCACGGCGTTGTTCACCTTCGGCTTCGCGCCCAGCTGCAGCGCGGTCTCGAGCAGGGCCGCGGAGCCCGTGCCGTTGTCGTTGATGCCGGGGCCCGCCGGGACGCTGTCGAGGTGCGAGCCGAGCATCACGACGTTGTCCTTGCGGCCGGTTTTCGTCTCGGCGATCACGTTGTAGCTGGTCCGCGCTTCCTGGAAGGTGCGCAGCTCCAGCTGCACGGTGGCGCCGTCCTTCGCGGCGAGCGCCTGGCCGTCGGCCTGCGACAGGCCGCCGGTGGGGATGCGCGCGTCGGCGGGAGTGCCGAGTGTCCCGTTGAGCGGGCCGGGTTCGTTGTTGGAGATGAGCGCGCCGATCGCCCCCGCGTCGGCTGCGGCCTGCTGCTTCTGCGCGAACGGGCACGCGCCGCGCGGCACGAGCACGATCTTGCCGGTCACGCCGGTGTAGTCGCTCGCTTCGCATCCCGGGGTGGCGTCGGCGGGAACGACAGCCAGGGGTGCGGTGATGCCGCCGACCGGTGTCGACGGCGTGTACTCCATCGCGATCACGGGCACGCCGGCACCGTCGACGGTGAGCGTCTCGGCGAGGGTTTCGTTGTAGGTGAAGGGAAACTCCTGCCGCGTGACGCTGAAGCCCGCGGCTTCGAGCTTGCCCGCGATGTACTCGGCGGACTTCTTGTGCCCGTCGGTGCTCGCGGCTCGCGTGCCGCCGTTGGCGTCGGCGATGCGCTGCAGCGCGATCAGGTGTCGGTTGACGCCGTCGAGGGTCACCTTCTTCGTCAGCTGCTTGGCGAGATCGTCGCTCTTCGCGGCCACGGCCGGGGTGGTGCCCAGCGCCAGAGTCGCGCAGGCCGCCAGGATCACCGGCGGGATGAGTCTTTTACGAGTTAATGACATGGTTGCTCACCTTTGTGCCCGGTGTCCGGAACGTCAATGCGGCATTCGGCGGAGACTGCGAGGTGGGCGATACAGTCGGGCGCATGTACGCGATCACGATCCGCGAACCCGGCGGTCCCGAAGTTCTCGAGTGGACCGAAGTCCCCGACCCCAGCCCCGGCCCCGGTGAAGTGCTGCTCGACGTGGCCGCCGGCGCGGTCAACCGGGCGGACCTGCTGCAGCGCCAGGGCAACTACCCGCCACCGCCCGGGGCGAGCCAGACCATCGGCCTCGAGTGCTCCGGCACGATCGCGGAGCTGGGCGAGGGCGTCGAAGGCTGGCAGGTCGGCGACGAGGTGTGCGCGCTGCTCGCGGGCGGGGGCTACGCCCAGCGCGTGGTCGTGCCCGCCGGCCAGCTCCTGCCCGTGCCCGGTGAGGTCGAGCTGCTCGCGGCGGCCGGGCTGCCGGAGGTCGCGTGCACGGTGTGGGCCAATGTCGTGATGCACGCGAAGCTCGCCGAAGGCCAGACGCTACTGGTCCACGGCGGTGCGGGCGGCATCGGCACCCACGCGATCCAGGTCGGCAAGGCGCTGGGCGCGACGGTCGCCGTCACCGCCGGTTCGCCCGAGCGGCTGGAACGCTGCCGCCAGCTCGGCGCCGACATCACGATCAACTACAAGGAGCAGGACTTCGTCGAGGTCCTGCGGGCCGAGGCCAAGGGCGCTGACGTCATCCTCGACAACATGGGCGCGAAGTACCTGCAGCGCAACGTCGACGCACTGCGCACCGACGGACGGCTCGTGATCATCGGCATGCAGGGCGGGATCAAGGGCGAGCTGAACATCGGCAGCCTGCTGGGCAAGCGCGCGAGCGTGTTCGCCGCCGGGTTGCGGTTCCGCCCGCTGGACCAGAAGGCCGCGATCGTCGCCGACGTGCGTGAACGCCTGTGGCCGCTGGTGGCGAACGGGTCCGTGAAGCCGATCATCGGCCAGGTCGTGCCGATGGCCGAGGCCGCTTCCGCGCACCGGATGCTGGAAGAGGGCGACGTGTTCGGGAAGATCCTGCTGACCGCGAAGTCCTGAGCGGGGGAGCTGCGCTGGGCGTCAGCGCAGCTCTTCCAGGACGCGCACGAGCTGGTTGATCTCGAAGACGTTGGAGTAGTGCGCGAGCCCGATGCGCACCGCGCCACCCACCTCGCCGACGCCGAGCGACGCGAACACGCCGGCCGATCCGTCGTCGGCGAAGGCGCAGAGGCCTTGCGACGCCAGGTACTCCGCGACTTCCGGCGATTTCTTGCCCTGCACGGCGAACGCGAGCGCGGGGATGCGGCGCATCGCGTCGCCGATCACCATCACGTGCCGCAGTGAGCGGAGCTCCGTGGACAGCTGCGCGAGCAGGCCCGCGTGGTACGACTTGGCGGAGCCGAGAGACGTCACGAGTCTTTCGCGGCGCGAGCCGGACGCGGCGTCGTCGAGGCCGGCGAGGTAGTCGATCGAGGCGACGAGTCCGGCGAGCAGCGGGTACGCGTGCGGCCCGAGCTCGAGGCGCGCGGCGCCGCGGGCGGCCGGGTCGAGCGAGGCGGACGGGATGCGTTCGAGCATCTCGGGATCGCGGAACACGAGCGCGCCCACCGACGGGCCGCCCCACGCCTGCGCGGAGACGACCATGACGTCAGCCCCCAGCTCGGCGAGGTCGAGCGGCACGAAGGGGGCCGCGTACGTCGCGTCCACCACCACGAGCGCGCCGACGCGCTTGGCGAACTCGATCACCGTGGGGACGTCGGGTCGCGTGCCGACCGAGCCGGACGCGAGCGTGACCGTGACGGCTTTGGTGCGCGCGGACACGAGGTTCTCGTACTGCCACGCGGGCAGCTCGCACGTCTCGATGTCGATCTCGCCCCAGCGCACGACCGCGCCCACGCGCTTCGCGGCGCGCTGCCACGGCGCGAGGTTCGCCTCTTCGTCGAGCCGGGACACGACGACCTCGTCGCCGATCGTCCAGCGCTCCGCCAGCGCGTCCACGAGGCGCCGCAGCATCACCGGCGCACTCGGCCCGAGCACGACGGCAGCCGGGTCCGCCCCGACCAGATCTGCCACGGCTCGCCTGGCCGCGGTGACAATGCTCTCCGCACGCTGTGAGGCCGGAAACGCTCCCCCCGGCCCGGACACCGGGGCACGCATGGCCGTCGAAACGGCCGAAGCGACCTGTTCCGGGACCAGCATTCCGGCGGCGCCGTCGAAGTGAATCCAGCCGTCACCCAGCGCGGGGAACAACCCACGGATACGAGCGACGTCGAACGCCATGGTGACACCGTACGGACGTGCGGTTTAGCGGTTACCGCGGGGTTGGGTCCGGGGCCGCGGATGGCGCTAGGCTCGGACACGACCGCCAGCGATTCTGATTGGGATGGAGCCCATGAGCGAGCCGAACTTCCGGCAGACTTCCGACGCCGAGTCGACCCCCCACGTGGTGGTCGTCGGCCCCGACGGGGTCCCGGTCGGCTCCACCGTGCCTGACGGCGATGCCGACGAGGCCGTCGGCGAGCTGATCGAAGAGCCAGCCAAGGTGATGCGCATCGGGACGATGATCAAGCAGCTCCTGGAGGAAGTCCGCGCGGCACCGCTCGACGACGCCAGCCGGAACCGGGTGCGCGAGATCCACCAGAACTCGGTGCGCGAACTGCAGGAGGCCCTGGCGCCCGAGCTTCGCGAGGAGCTGGAGCGCCTGGTGCACCCGTTCGCCGACGACTCGACTCCGTCGGACGCCGAGCTGCGGATCGCGCAGGCCCAGCTGGTGGGGTGGCTGGAGGGGCTGTTCCACGGCATCCAGACGGCCCTGTTCGCCCAGCAGATGGCGGCGCGGGTGCAGCTGGAGCAGATGCGCCGGGGGTTGCCGGCGGGGTCGTCGGGTGCGGTGATGCCGGGTGGGCCCGGTGCTGAGGGGCAGAGGCCTGGGATCAGTGGGACTGGGCAGTATTTGTGAGGTCTTGACGTCTTGAGGGTGTTGAGGGCTTGCTCGACGCGCTGAGGCGTTGGTGATGAGGGGATCGTTCGTGCGCTGGGTGGCGTGTGAACGGTCCCTTCTTGCTGTTTTGGGGTGAGTGGGCTTTTCGCGGTCGGTCGGGTTGGTTGGGTTGGTTGGTGGTCGCGAGCGGTCCCTTCGTGCCCTCGCTCGCGCGCGACCGGTCCTCTCGCACCACTGCCGGAGCGCGAACGGTCCCCTCATGCCGCGCGGGCGGCCACGAACGGTCCCCTCGCGCCGCCAACTCGGTGCGAACACTCCTTTCGCGCCGCCAACTGAGTGCGAACGGTCCCCTCGCGCCGGCGAACGCGAAAGGTCCCCTCGCGCCGCGGCACCGACGCGAACGGTCCCCTCACGCCGGCGACCGAGCGCGAAGGGACCGTTCACACCCCCAAGTTCACAAGCTCCCGAAGAACTTCCGGATGTCACCGATCAGCGCGTCCGGTTGTTCGAGGGCCGGGAAGTGGCCGCCGGCCGGGAACTCGGACCAGTGGGCGATGTTGTCGGTGCGTTCGGCGAGGGGGCGGAGGGGCAGGCCGATGTCGTCGGGAAACACCGCGACGCCGGTGGGGACCGTGGAAACGGGGAGGGGCGCACCCCACGGACCCTCCAACGCGGCGTAGATGCGGGCGGACGAGTTGGCCGTGGCGGTGAACCAGTAGAGGGCGACGTCGGTGAGGAGGTCGTCGCGGTCGATGAGGTCGTGGGTGGTGTTGGAGAAGGAGCGGAACTTTTCCGCGATCCACGCGAGTTGGCCGGCGGGTGAGTCGGTGAGGCCGTACGCAAGCGTTTGCGGCTTGGTGGACTGGATGATCGCGTAGCCGGTCCCGGCGTTTTGGAAGGCGCGGGACTTCTCCAACGACCGTTCGGCCAGCGAAAGTTCGGCGCCGGTCAAGCCCTCCAAGTCCGACTCCGAGCGGGCGACGGCGGTGGGCAGCATGGTGACGTGCACCCCGAGCACCCGCGAAGGGAACTGCACGCCGAGCTCGCGGGAGATCAACGCGCCCCAGTCGCCGCCGTGGGTGCCGAAGCGGTCGTAGCCGAGGGTGGTCATCAGCGAAGCCCACGCGCGCGCCCCGCGGGCCGGGCCCCAGGCGCGGTCGCGCGTCGGGCCGGAGAAGCCGAAGCCGGGGATCGACGGGACGACCACGTGGAACGCGTCGTGGGGGTCCCCGCCGTACGCGCGGGGGTCGGCGAGCGGTCCGATCACGTCCAGGAACTCCACGATCGACCCGGGCCAGCCGTGCGTCAGCAGCAGCGGCGTGGCCCCCTCCTCGGGCGAGCGGACGTGGAGGAAGTGCACGTTCTCGCCGTCGATGGTGGTGGTGAACTGCGGGAACGCGTTGATCCGCTCCTCGGCCGCCCGCCAGTCGAACCGCAGCCGCCAGTGCTCGGCCAGGTCCTTCACCTCGTCCACCGGAATCCCCAGGTCCCACCCAACGCCCTCGGGCTGGTCCGGCCAGCGCGTGCGGGCGAGCCGTTCGTGCAGGTCGTCGAGGTCGGCTTGCGGGACGTTGACGCGGAACGGGGTGAGAGTCATGCCGAAAACGCTAGAACCCCTTGAGGACAGCTTCGGTCCTCAATCATCCACGCGCTCGACGGAGAATCCGGGCAGCAGGACGTCTTCCCGACCCAGCGGCGGACTGGTGATCCGCCCGCCGGCCCATTCGGTCCACAGCGCGCCGAAGCCGCGCGGGAACTCCCACCACTCGCCGCTGTCGAAGACGAGCACGGTCCACTCGTCGGGCGAGCCGGCAGTCCGCCAGAAGTAGTCGGCGCCGTCGTCGTCGTACCCCCAGGGCAGCAGGCCGCCCGGTTCGGGGAACAGGGAGTACGGCACGGCGTCGGGAACCTGGCTGCGCCCGTAGGCGAACGACTCGAGCACCGGCTTCGCGCCCTCGGCGAGTTTCGCCCACTCGCTCACGGCCAGCGGGTGCCGGATGGTGATCAGCTTGTCCAGGTACAAGGCCGGATAGGTGTCGGCGTAGGCGCGGTAGTCGGCGGGCAGAGCGGTGCCCAAGGCGGCTTCCACCGCCGCCCAGTCGATGTCCTGCGGCGAGGCGTGCTCAGTGCCGAAAACGCCTGAGAAATCCATCGAATCCCCCTAGCTCGAAGCTATGACATCCAGGACCCGGTCCGCGCCGAGTCCATCCACAGTGGACACGGCGGCCGAGGACAAAGAGGACCGCAAGCCGGCGTTCGACAGCAGAGAACCCAGCGCGGAAACCACCGCGGGCAGCCGATCCGCCAGAGAACCGGCGTCGCCCAGGCCCACTGCCAGGCCGAGGTCCACGGCGGCCCGGTAGCCGGGCGCCTGGTTGTCCACGAGCTGCACCGCCGCCGTCGGGATGCCGAGGCAGCAGAGTTCCAGGAAGGTCACGCCGGTGGCGCTGATGGCGACGTCGGTGATGGCCAGGAGATCGAGCAGGCCGGGGTGCGGGGCGGCGACTCGGATGGACTGATCGTCCGACAGGTCCGGCAGAGCAGGCTCGCCGCGGACGAGAGCGTCGGCGGAGAAGGGCAGCCCAGTGGCGGCGAGGGCGCGGAGCAGCAGGCTGACCGTCCCCGACCATTCGGCGCCGCCGCCCAAGACGACCGTGACATGGGGCGACGGGGAAACAACAGCGGATCGACGGGCCCGAGCAGCCAAAACCCCCGAGCGCAACGCCGTGTATTCGACGCCACGCAGCAGCACGCCCGAACCATCCGAAGGGCGGGGCGAAGGCGAAATCCCGGCGTCCACCACGACATCCGCAGGCCGGCGGCCGAAGGTGTCGTCCTCCAGGGACACGAGCAGCGCGCCCGCGGCGTTGACTTCGGCGCGTACGTCGCCCAGCGCGTAGTGGTCCACGAGGACCGCGTCGAAGCCCGCGGCGAGAGAAGCCCAGTCAGAGACCGGCAAAACCGGCACCGAAAGCGCGTCGAAACGGGAGGCGAGCCACTCCGCATTGTCGGTCGTGCCCGCGAAGGAAACGTCCCAGCCGCGTGCGACGGCGCGCTCGGCGTAGGCCACGACGCGCGCGATGTGGCCCGCGCCGATCACCGCGGACGCATCGGCGCGCAGCAGGAGCTTCACTGGCCGAGCTTCTTCTGCTCGACGTGCGCGTTCAAAGCCACCAGATCCGGCCGGGAGCGCAGCAGCGACACCACCGAACGCCAGGACGCGGGCTGATCACCCAGAACCGAAACAACCGCCGAGAGAAGCTCCCAGTCCTCCGGGGTGTCGAGGGTGACGCGCAGGTCGTCGGCGGCCGGGCTCACCACGATGCCCGTGCACGAGTACAGCGAGGGCTGCCGGTAGATCGCCGACGTCACGTGCTCGCGGTCCGGGCCCTCGGCAATCTCGACCTGCTCCGCGAGCACCGAGGCCCGCACCAGCTCCGCGTCGAAACCCCGCGGCAACGTGCGCACGAGCGTGGTGCTCACGTAGTCCAGCGAGGGCTCCGCGCGCCACACCGCGGCCAGCCGGCCGATCAAAGCGGGGTCGAGCAGGGGGCAGTCGGCGGTGAGCCGGATGACGGCGTCGGCCGGGTAGGCGGCCAGGGACACGCCGAAGCGCGCCACGACGTCGTCGAGCGGGCCGCGCGCGACCAGGGCCCCGCAGCGCACGGCCTCCTCGGCGACCGCGTCGTCGTCGGGCGCGTCCGAGGTGGCGACGACGACCTGGTCCACACCGGGAGCGGCCGCCGCCGCGCGGACGACCCAGCCGAGGACACTGCGCCCGGCCAGGGGCCGCAGCACCTTGCCCGGCAGGCGCGTCGAGGAGGACCGGGCCTGGATCACGGCGTTGACGCCGAGGCCTTCACGCATGGGTGACATGATGGCCTGCGGCAACGCGCCAGAACCAAGAACCCCAACCGCGGAGGTCGTCGATGTCCGAGCTGGATGGCTCCAGCATCCTGCTCACCGGCGGGACCGGCTCATTTGGCAAGGCGTTCATCACCTACGCCCTGGCGGAGTTGAACCCCAGCCGCCTGGTCGTGCTCTCCCGCGATGAGCTGAAGCAGTACGAAGCGCGCCAACTGTTCAACGACGACCCGCGGCTGCGCTGGTTCATCGGTGACGTCCGCGACCGCCGCCGCCTCGAGCGCGCCATGCACGGCGTCGACTACGTCGTGCACGCCGCGGCGCTCAAGCAGGTGGACACGGGTGAGTACAACCCGTTCGAGTTCGTCCAGACCAACGTGATGGGCTCGCAGAACGTCATCGAGGCCGCGATCGACACCGGCGTGAAGAAGGTCGTCGCGCTGTCGACCGACAAGGCGTCGAGCCCGATCAACCTGTACGGCGCCACCAAGCTGTGCGCCGACCGCATGTTCATCAGCGGCAACCACTACGCGGCCGCGCACGTCACGCGGTTCTCCGTGGTGCGCTACGGCAACGTGATGGGCTCGCGCGGCAGCGTGATCCCGTTCTTCCGCAAGCTCGCGGAGCAGGGCGAGTCGCTGCCGATCACGCACAAGGACATGACGCGGTTCTGGATCACGCTGCCGCAGGCCGTGCAGTTCGTGGTGGACTCGTTCGACCAGATGCACGGCGGTGAGCTGTACGTGCCGCGGATCCCGAGCATGCGGCTCGTCGACCTCGCGCAGGCCATCGCGCCGGGTTCGCCGATGCACGAGGTCGGCGTGCGCCCGGGCGAGAAGCTGCACGAGGAGATGATCGCGCCCGACGACGCGCGCCGGACCGTTCAGCTGCCGGACCGCTACGTCGTGCAGCCGCACCTGGCGGGCTGGGGCTACGAGGCACCCGCCGACGGCAAGCCGATGCCCGAAGGGTTCGCGTACCGCTCGGACACCAACGACCTGTGGCTCGAAGCGGACGAACTTCGCAAGCTGGTCGAGCAGTATGGCTGAGTCCGACGCCGCCTCCGCGGGAAAGAGCACGTCGGCGGAGTTTCTCCCGTACGGCCGCCAGTCCGTTACCGATGAGGACATCGCCGCCGTCACCGAGGTCCTGCGCGGCGACTGGCTCACCACCGGTCCCGCCGTCGCGCGGTTCGAGGCCGACCTGGCTCTGCACACCGGCGGGACCCCGGCCGTTGTCGTCACTTCGGGCACGGCGGCGCTGCACGTCGCGTACGCGGCCGCCGCGATCAAGCCTGGTGACGAGGTCGTGGCGTCGCCGATGACGTTCGTCGCCACCGCCGCCACCGCCGCGCTGCACGGCGCGAAGGTGGTCTTCGCCGACGTCGAGCCCGACACCGGCAACCTCGCCGTCGAGGCCGCGGCAGCTCTCGTGACCGACCGCACGAAGGTCGTGGCCGCCGTCGACTACGCCGGCCATCCCGCCGAGCTCGACGCGCTGGCCGAAGTCGCGCACAACGCGGGCGCACTGCTGCTGGAGGACGCGGCGCACTCCGTGGGCGGCAGCTGGCAAGGCCGCCCGGTCGGGTCGCTCGCCGACCTGACCACGTTCTCGTTCTTCCCGACCAAGAACCTCACGACGGCCGAAGGTGGCGCCGTCGTCACCGCGTCGCCGGAGCTACTCGGCCGGGCCCAGGCATTCCGCAACCACGGCCTCGTGCGCGACAAGGCCTTGCAGCGCTACCCGGACGAAGGCGGCTGGCACCAGGAGGTGCACGAGTTCGGCCTGAACTACCGCCTGCCCGACGTCCTGTGCGCCCTGGGCAGCAGCCAGCTCACGCGCTTGGCCGAGTTCAAGAAGCGCCGCGCCGAAATCCACGCGCGGTACAACGCTTCGCTGGCTGACGTCGACGGAGTACTCACCCCGCCCTCGCGGCCCGGCGCCGACCCCGTCTGGCACCTCTACCCGCTGCGCGTCCTCGACGGCCGCCGCCGCGCGCTGTTCGACCACCTGCGCGGGCTGGGCATCGGCGTGCAGGTCAACTACATCCCCGCCTACTGGCACCCGGTCTTCGAGGACCTCGGCTACCGCCGCGGCCTGTGCCCGAACGCCGAGGCGTACTACGAGCAGGAGCTGTCGCTGCCGCTCTTCCCGTCCCTGACGGACGCGGATGTGGACCGGGTTGTGGACGGGGTGCGGAGCTTCTTCGGGGTCTGACCCTCGCCGCGCACCACCACCGCGTGCCACACCAGCACCAACGGCACCACCACCAGCTCCAGCACGATCGCCGCGCGGAACACCGGATGCGGCGCGCCCACCCGCCGAGCCGAGATCAGCCGCGGGACCCCGCCAACGGCCGCCGTGCCGAGGACGACACGAGTGGTCGCCGCGCGCTTTTCCGGGTGGCGGAGCGACCACCACAGCGCGAGGCCCGCCGCGGTCCAGAACGTGTTGACGAAGCGGTATTCGCTGTCGACGCTGGGCGCGGCGGGGGCGCCGCCCGGGGCGCGCTCCGGGCCGCCCAAAATCCCGGTCAGGCCGCTGGCGACGGGGATCGCCCCGAGGACGCCGAGGACGGTCAGCAACGCCTTGCGCGACTTCGCTCGTGCCATGCGGCCGAGACTAGATCAGGTCCCAGGTCAAAGCCGTGCCTTTTGCGGCGTCGACGCGGAAGGTGCGGCCGAGCACCGTCGTGATCTCGGCCGGCGCCAGGCCCCCGGCCGGGCGGATGGACCGGACGTTCGACGACGTCACCTCGTCGCCCGCGCGAACGTCCGCCACGACGTACAGCGAGCGGCGCAGGCGAAGACCTTCCTGCTCACTCTCGCGCGGGCCGATCACCGGGCGGCCGAGGGCCTCCCACGCGCGGTGGCTCTCGGTCACCAGCGCGGCCAGCTCGGCGGGCTCCAGCGAGAACTCCGAGTCCACGCCACCGTCGGCGCGAGCGAGCGTCACGTGCTTCTCGATCGCCACCGCCCCCAGCGCAACGGCGGCCAGTGGCGCGCCGATGCCCGGCGTGTGGTCGGACAGGCCGACGAGCGTGCCCGTGACGCCGGCGAGCACCGGCAGGCCGCGCAGGTTGCTTTCGGACGGCGAGGCCGGGTAGCTGGCGGTGCAGCCGAGCACGATGAGCTGGTCGTTGCCGGCGTCGCGGGCGGTGCGGACGGCCGCATCGATCTCCGCGATGCTCGCCATGCCCGTCGAGATGACGAGCGGCTTGCCGGTGCGGGCACACAAGTCAACCAGCGGCAGATCGACGATCTCGGAAGACGCGATCTTGTACGCGGGCACGTCGAGCGATTCCAGCAGCTCCACGGCTGTCGGGTCGAACGGGCTGGAGAACGCTTCCAGGCCGCGCGAGCGGGCGCGCTCGAAAATGGGTTCGTGCCATTCCCACGGGGTGTGGGCCTTTTCGTACAGCTTGTACAGGTTTTCCCCGCCCCACAAGGAATGTCCGTCGCCGATGCGGAAGGCGGGGCCGTCGACGTCGATCGTGATCGTGTCGGGGCGGTAGGTCTGGAGCTTCACCGCCTGCGCGCCGGCATCGGCGATCGCGTCGACGATCGCGAGAGCGCGGTCGAGGTCGCCGTTGTGGTTGCCGGACATCTCGGCGATGACGAACGGCGGCCGGTCCGGGCCGAGCGTGTGGGCGCCGATGCGGACTTCGGACATGGGTGGCGTCCTCCCGGTGGTGCGCGTGCGGGTCACCCCCGAGTCTTGCGCAGCCACCGGAAGCCCTCCTCGGCGGGCGCCGACTCGACGTACCCGGCGCGCTCGAACAACGCCGTCGAAGCCGCGTTGTCGTGGTGCACAGCGGCGAGGATCGCGCTCACCGTCTCACGCTCGATGAGCAGGCGTTCGCCGAGCGTGAGCACAGCGAGGGAAAGTCCCCGACCACGGCTCGCCGGAGCGAGCGTGATGCTGACTTCCCACTCCCCCGGCCGTTCCCGGTCGAACCGCACGGTGCCCACGGGCCCGTCGTCGTCGGAAACGACCAGCAGGAGCCGATCCGGCGAAGCCAGCACGCCGCGCAGCCACCGCAAGTGGTCAGCGAGCTCGATCACGCCGGTGGACCGCGACGCCTCCCGCGTGCGCGGGTCGTTTCGCCAGGCCAGCAGCAGCTCGGCGTCGTCCTCGGTGGCCTCGCGAGCCGCGAGCGGGCTCACTGGGCCGACGGCGCCAGGCGGTTGTCCTCGAGGCGGCGCAGCCGGTCCTCGTACCGCGCGATGCCGGCGAGCCGGACGCGGATCTGCGCGTGCTGGCGCTGGATCTCCTCGATCAGCGACCGCGACTCGGCGATCTCGGCGCTGTCGGCGCGCGGCACGAGTGCCATCGACTCCCGCAGCGTCTCGAGCTGCGCCTCCTGCGCGGCGATGTGCGGGATGATCCGGTCGAGCTCGGCGCGGGTCCAGAGCAGGTCGCCGCGGGCGTGCTCGAGGCCCGACTCCGCGGCGTCGAGCCGGCGCCGGTGGTCAGCGGTCGCGTGCTCGAGGTCGTTGACGCGGTGGTTCAGGTCACGAACGGTCTCGCGCATCCGCTCTTCGATGCGGAAGTCGATGAGCCGGGCGATCCGGTTGAACAGGCCGGAGCGGAGTTTTTGGACTGCCATGGGGACGGTTCCTTCGGGATTCGGAAAACTGGGTCAGCGCAGCAGAACGGTGTCGCCGGTCCGGGTCCACGAGTCCAGCAGCCTGCCCTCGGCGGCGATCTGGTGTTCGGGACCCACGATGCAGGAATCGCCGGCGGCGTGCTCCCACGAAGTCTGGTTCGGGTTGTCGATGAAGGAGAACCCGGTGAGGACCAGCTGCGCGTCCGGGAACGACATGCGCGCGATCCACGCCGCGAGCGTTCCCGTGGTCGACCAGGTCGACTCCGTGCGCGTCGGCAGGCCGAGCGCGTCGGACAACGGCAGCACGACCTCGCGGTTGGGCACCGGCACGAACCCCAGGTCAGCGGGCCACCAGCCCGGCAGCGCCTCCGGTTCCCAGTGCAGCCGGCCCGGCTCCACCAGCAGATACAGTCTGCTGCGGTAGTCGCGGAAAACGTGGCGAGTGGCCCGCACGGCGCGGTTGAAGACCACGGCGTGGACCTTGCGCCCGGTCACCTCCGGGCCTTCCGGCTCGTCGACGACGAAACCGTTGACGCGGATCACGAGATCGCAGTCGTCCACGGCCTTGGCCCGCGCCGAGTCCGGGTCCAGGGGCTGGTTGCCGACAACCGCGACCGACTTGGGGTCGGGACGATCGGCGTACGCCGCGAGGAGATCGACCATCAGGCTCGCCGCGCCGAGAGCAGCAGTCATGGGGCAAGAAACTACCAGGACACACCGCGTGTCCGGTGCGGTATCGACAGGTCGGAAGCACGCCTGGGCCGGGGCGTCCCGAGGACGAGACCTCCGATCGGTACCCTCGTCCACGTGCATGCCACCAGCACGGTTCACGTAGCCGAACCCGAGGTCTCGATGCCGTTACCACCTGCGTCGGACCGCAAGACGTTCTCCAGGGCGATCGCCGACATCAAGGAGGGACTCGCAGCTCGCCAGCTGTGGACCCACCTTGGCTGGCAGGACATCAAACAGCGCTACCGCCGGTCGGTGATCGGTCCGTTCTGGATCACGATCAGCCAGGCGGTCATCGCGCTGGGGCTGGGCCTGCTGTACTCACAGCTGTTCAACCTGCCCATCCAGGTGTTCCTGCCCTACATCTCCACCGGGTTCATCATCTGGGGCTTCATCCAGGGCTGCCTGTCCGAGGGCATGGAGACGTTCATCGCGAACGAGGGGATGATCAAGCAGCTCCCCGCGCCGCTGAGTGTCTACGTGCTGCGCACGGTCTGGCGTCAGACCCTGTTGCTCGCGCACAACATGATCGTGTACTTCGTGCTGCTGATCATCTTCTTCGGCGCGCTCGACGACAAGTACTCGCTCGGCACGAAGACCGGCGCGTGCGTCCCGGACAAGTTCTGCCACCCGGGCCTGAGCTGGAACATCTTCCTCGCCATTCCGGGTTTCCTGTTGCTGGGACTCACCGCGTGCTGGGCCGCGCTGCTGCTCGGGATCATCTCGACGCGCTTCCGCGACATCCCGCAGGTGATCAACTCCCTGATCCAGCTGCTGTTCTACGCTACGCCGATCGTCTGGCCGGTCGACCAGCTCGAGGCCGGGGGCGCGCGCGACAGCGTGTCCTGGGCGTTGCCGTTCATCAAGGCGAACCCGCTGTACCACTACATGCAGGTGACCCGGGCCCCGCTGCTCGGGGAGGCCGTGAGCTGGACCAGCTGGGCCATCGTCGGCGGGCTCACGATCGTCGGCTGGGCGCTCGCGCTCGTCGCCATGCGCAACTACCGCTCTCGCGTCTCGTATTGGGTGTGACACATGGTCAGCATTGACGTCCACAACGCGTTCGTAGACTTCCCGATCTTCGACGCCAAGACGCGGTCGATGAAGAAGCGCGTGCTGGGCAAGGTCGGCGGCAAGATCGGCACGGACCAGAAGGTGCCGATCATCGAGGCGCTGCACGACGTGACCCTGAAGCTGCGCGACGGCGACCGCGTGGGCCTGGTCGGCCACAACGGCGCCGGCAAGTCCACGCTGCTGCGCCTGCTCGCCGGCATCTACGAGCCCACCCGCGGTGCGGCCCGGATCACCGGCAAGATCGCCCCGGTCTTCGACCTCGGCATCGGCATGGACCCGGAGATCTCCGGCGTCGAGAACATCATCATCCGCGGCCTCTTCCTCGGCATGACCGCCAAGGAGATGGAGAAGCGGGTCGACGACATCGCGGAGTTCACCGAGCTCGGCGACTACCTGCAGATGCCGCTGCGCACGTACTCCACGGGCATGCGCGTGCGCCTGGCGCTGGGTGTCGTCACCTCGATCGACCCCGAGATCCTGATCCTCGACGAGGGCATCGGCGCGGTCGACGCGGCGTTCCTCAACAAGGCCCGCGACCGCCTCAAGGACCTGGTGAAGCGCTCCGGCATCCTGGTCTTCGCGAGCCACTCCGACGAGTTCCTCTTCGAGCTCTGCGACTCCGCGATCTGGATGGACGAGGGCAAGGTCAAGCAGCAGGGTTCGCTGCGCGACGTCCTCACCGGCTACAAGGGCCGCGACCCGTTCGAGAACATGAGCCAGGAAGGCCTGGAGCGGCTCGGCATCGAGCCCGTGGGCACGAAGAACGGCGGGGAATGATGACCAGCGAGACCCAGCAGCTGCCCGAGGGCGCCGTCGTCGGCGTGGTGGTGACGCGCCACCGTCGTGAGCTGCTCGCGGACTCGCTGAAGATCATCGCCGCGCAGACGCGGCCGGTCGACCACCTCGTCGTGGTCGACAACGGCCCGGACCAGTCGGCGCGGGACGCCGTCGAGGCGTACCCGCTGCCCTACACGTACCTGCCTTCGCACCGGAACCTCGGTGGCGCGGGCGGGTTCGCGCTCGGCATGCTCCACGCGCTCGCCCTCGGCGCCGAGTGGGTCTGGCTCGCCGACGACGACGGCCGTCCCGCCGACGAGCACGTGCTGCAGATCCTGTTGGAGGAAGCCGAAAAGCGCGGCCTCGCGGAGATCTCGCCGGTGGTGGCGAACATCAACGCGCCGGCCAAGCTCGCGTTCCCGTTGCGGCGCGGGCTCACGTGGAAGCGCTCGTCGGCGGAGCTGGGCACGGACTTCCTGCCGGGCATCGCGTCGCTCATGAACGGCGCGCTGTTCCGCGCGTCCACTTTGGACGTCACCGGCGTGCCGGACCTGCGCCTGTTCTTCCGCGGCGACGAGGTGGAGCTGCACCGCCGGCTCGTGCGCTCGGGGTTGCCGTTCGGCACGTCGCTGCGCACGACCTACCTGCACCCCGACGGCTCGGACGAGTTCAAACCCATGCTGGGCGGGAAGTTCCACGCGCAGGACCCCGAGAACGAGGTCAAGCGTTACTACACCTACCGCAACCGCGGCTACCTGCTCTCGCAGCCGGGCATGCGCAAGATCGGCGCCTTGGAAGTGATCCGCTTCGGCCTGTACTTCGTCGGTGTGAAGCGCGACCCGAAGGCATTCCTGCAGTGGCTGAAGCTGGTGCGGCAAGGCCGGGCGGAGAAGTTCTACCGCTACTGAGACTCTGTACGACAAAGGGCCCCTCGAACGCCGAGGGGCCCTTTTCGTTCGGCCAGAGCTACTCCCCGATCACCGGCGGAGCGGCACGCAGGCCTGCGCCGTACTCGTCGTCTTCGTCCACATGGGAGAAGAAGCGCGCGCCGTCCGCTTCGTCCTCTTCGTAGCGAGCGGCACCGCCGCCCATCCCCATGCCCATGCCGGCCCGCGCGGGCGCCCCACTGAGGCCACCCGCACCGCCCGGCGCTGCGCCTTCCCCCGGGCCGAAGCTGCCGCCGCGACTGAACTTGGACTGGTACTCCTCGTCGGCGCCGAAGCCGCCACCACCAGCGCCCATGCCGCCGCCCATCGGCATCGCGCCCATGGGCATGCCGCCGGCGCCCGACGCACCCGCGGCACCGGCCTGCTGCTGGCCCGCCGCGGGCTCGAAGCTCGACGCCGTGGTGGCGGTGTTGGGGGCGGGCGGCACGTGGCCGGAGCCTGTGATCTGGCTCGGCGCGGACGAAACCTGGCCGCCGGAGTCGGAGCCACCGCCGCCGTGGTGATCGGTGGAGGTCGCGGCCGCGGGGAGGACGGCCGAGGCCGTGGTCACGCTGCCCGTGCCGAACTGCGGCGGGTCCGCGAACACCGGCTGCTTCGACGCGGCCGAGTACAGCGAGTGGTCGTAGTCCGACATCGTCTGCGCGGCCTGCTCGTGAGCCGACTGGCTGGCCTGCTGCTTCTTCAGCGACTGGTCGACGGTGTCGCCGAGGTCGAACGGTCCGGCCGACGTCCAGTGCGCCATCTCGTCGGTCCAGTCGAATGGGATCGGCTCGGTCATCGCGTTGCGCGCGTTCTGCGCGGCCGTGCCCTGGTCGTCGACGGTCTGCGCGGCGAGCTTCGCGTTCTGCGCCGTCGCGTCGGCCCACGAGCCGAGCGTGGCGAAGTAGGCCTGTGCGCTCTCGGCCGCGCTGCCCTCCCACGAGCCCTTGGACTTGTTGACGGCTTCGGTCAGCTGCGTCGCGAAGTCGTCGAAGGCCTTGGTGACCTCGGTGTAGGCCGCGGAGACGTCGGCGACCTGCTTCACGTCGAGGTTCGTGGTCACGAACTGCTGGAGCTGCTCGTGGGTGTGGCCGAGGTAGTCGGCGTCGGACGGCTCGAGCCCCGGCTGCGGCGCGGTCATGCGAGGTCCCCCGTCTTGTGGGCGGCGTGCGCGTCGACGGCGCTGTCCTCACCGGTGCGGTAGACGCCGCCGGCGCGGGCCAGCGCCTCGTCGGCCTGGGTCAGCACGTCGCGGAACTGCGCCAGCGCCGACCGGACGGACCCGACGTCCTGCGACGCGGCCTTGAGGTCGTGGGCTGCCACCGCGTGCCCGTACGGGTGGCTTCCGAGCTGCGGGGCCTGGTCCAGCGCGGCCGTGGAACCGGTCAGCCGGTCCACGCGCGTCACCATGTCGGACAGCGCCTGGCGCAGGCCCTCGAGCGCTTCACCGGAGATGGTGAAGCTGCCCGACTTCGCGGCGTTCACGAGTTTCGTCGTCTCGGCCGCCGCGGCAGCGACGGCCTTCGGGTCCAGGCCGGCGACCTGTCCCGGCTCCACCAAGGTCATGACCCGAAGTCTACTGACGACGACGGCCGCGGTCAGGCGTTTGCGGAATACGCCTCCAGCTGCGTGAACAGCTGCTGGGCGAGGCGGTTGTTGTCGGCCGGCGCGTAGGTGAGCCAGCGTTGCCCGTCGTCGGCGACGCGGGTGCTGAGCAGGTAGCGGCCCAGCTCGGTGTCGAACCAGACGAGCGGCGGCTGCGCGCCGATCGTGAACTGCCCGACCCGCAGCCGGGGCTTCTCGAAGATCCGCTCGACGGACCTGAGCTGCGGGTTTCGCGGGGCGTTCGACGCCGCGAACGGGTCGTACCCGCCCCGGCGGGGCTGCTTCGCCGGGCGCGTGATCGTCACGGACTGGCCGGGCGCCGCGGCCCCTGGCGGCAGCAGGTCGACCAGCGCCGGCACGAGACCGGTCGGGCGGATCTGCTCGAAGACCAACATGCCGTTGTCCTGCTTCACCAGCACGGCCTGGTCGCCGGTGGACGCGACGCGCGCGAAGAGCTGCCCCGCGCCCTGTTGCCGACTGTCCAGCTGCGCAGTAGCGGTGACGACGAGGCGGCTTCGGGCGAACGTGGTGAGCGCCAGCTCCAGGTCGTCGTCGAGGTAACCGCGGTGCACCAGGCCCCGGTTGTCGAGGTCGCGCAGCACGGCGTCGCGCACGCCCGCGCGTTCCTGGCCGGTGATGCCGATGTGCGCCACCGAAAACGGCGCCGGCGTGCGGCCGAGACCCTGCCGCTCCAGCAGCAGGTCCACCGCCGCGGGTGACAACGTGAACGAGTACGGCATCGTCCGTCCCTAGGTCGGGTTTCCGCGACGAAACGCTAGCCGACGCCTCGCAGGCGCCTTACTCGGACCGGTGAAGTGCTCTGCTGTGCGCGAACCCGCTTGCCGCCGGTGATCGGGCGCTGGTGGCATGGAGCCATGGCTGACCCGAAACTCGCGCTCGTCCTGCACCTGACCTCCGGCGGCGAACCGCTGATCTTCCCCATCACGAACGACGAATCCGCCGGCGTGGAGGAGAAGATCCCTGACCTGCTCAAGCACGGTGGGGTCCACTCCGTGCGGACGCGCGACGGCAACACCGTGTCGGTGAACTTCGCCCACGTCGCCGCCGCGTACGTCGACGATCTGAGCCGGAAGGGGAAGTTCGGGCTGTCGGCCTAGCCGCCGTTCTGGGGGAAGTGCCACATCCAGGTCAGGGTCGAAACGGCCCTGACCTGCACTTTTTTCGCCCGCAAGCCAGCAGGGTGCCACGCGGTGCCATCTCGGCACGCATCTGAGCCACTTTGGCATTGCGATGGTGCCACTCGTGTGCCATAGTTGTGCCATGGACTTGACCACGTACGTCAGCAACCTCGGGCGAGAGTTCGCCACACTGGCCGAAGCCGGTGGCGAGGAGTCGCGTGAGCTGGTCGAGCGGCTGACCGGGTCGCTCGAGTCGGCGATCCGGATGACACTGCTGGACGCGCTGTCAGCCGCCGCCGACGAGATCACCCGCGACCTGGCTCCGGGCTCCGTGGAGCTGCGCCTGCGTGGCCGCGATCCGCAGTTCGTCGTGACCACGCCGCCGGCCGAGCCGCTCGAGCTCGCGGCCGAAGACACGACCATGGCCGCGGCTCCGGAGAGCGAGCTGCTCATCTCCGAAGACGGTCCCGCCGCGCGCATCAACGTGCGCCTGCCCGAACAGCTCAAGGCCGCCGTCGAGGAAGCCGCGGGCAAGGAGGGGCGCTCCGTCAACGCCTGGCTCGTCCGGGCGGCCGCCACGGCCTTGCAGCGCACCGACCGCGACCAGCGCGTCGAGCCGCCGAGCAGCGGCAAGCGGACGAAGCAGAGCTTCACCGGCTGGGTCCGCTAGCACCTTTCAGCACCACTTCACCTCACGTCCCTGACCTGCGGGGACGGTTCACCGACACAAGTTGTGGAGACAGCCATGCCTGAATTCGAAACCCGCGACCCGATCTCCGTCACCGTCGACCTGAGCGTCGGCGACGTGCAGATCACCGCGAGCGAGCGTCAGACCACCGTCGTCGACGTCCGGCCGAGCGACGAGAACGACGAGTCCGACGTGAAGGCCGCGCAGCAGGTCCGAGTCGACTACACCAACGGCACGCTCACGGTCACCGGCCCGAAGCGCACGTTCGACTTCTCCCGCAAGACCCGCGCGGTCGACGTGACCATCGAGCTGCCCACCGGGTCCGCGGTCAACGCCGAGCTGCAGGCGGGCGACTTCCGCACCGCCGGCGTCCTCGGCCAGAGCCGGTTCAAGACCTCGGCCGGCAACGCGCGGGTCGACCGCACCGGGCCGCTGCACCTGTCCACTTCGGCCGGTCACGTGACCGTCGACGGCGTCGCGGGCAACGCCGAGATCTCCACCGGCACCGGCAAGATCCGGATCGGCGAGATCGAGGGCACCGCGGTGGTCAAGAACTCCAACGGCGAGACCACGATCGCCTCCGTCGGCGGCGACGCGCGGGTGCGCTCGGCCAACGGCGACATCACCGTCGAGCACGCGGGCGCCGGGGTCGACGCGAAGACGTCGGCCGGTCTCATCCGCCTCGGCGAGATCGTGCGCGGCGCGGTGACGCTCGAAACCTCCATGGGGGACCTGGAAATCGGCGTCGCCGAGGGCACCGCGGCCTGGCTCTCCGTGACGACCGGGTTCGGCCACGTGCGCAACCTGATGGAGAACGCCACCCGCCCCGAGGAAGCCGACGAGACCGTCGAGGTGCGCGGCCGCACCTCGTACGGCGACGTGATCATCCGCCGCTCCTGACCGCCGTTTTCTTTCCAGCGAAGGGGAAACCATGACCAGCAACCACTCCCGGCCTGCGATCGCCGCGACCGGACTGCGCAAGTCCTACGGCGACCACGTCGTGCTCGACGGGCTCGACCTCACCGTTCCCGAGGGCACGGTGTTCTCCCTCCTCGGCGCGAACGGCGCCGGCAAGACCACCGCCGTGAAGATCCTGTCCACGCTGATCAACGCCGACGCCGGCGACGTGCGGGTGGCCGGGTACGACCTCGTCCGCGAACCCGACGCGGTGCGTGCCGCGATCGGCGTCACCGGCCAGTTCTCCGCCGTGGACAACCTGCTCACCGGTGAGGAGAACCTGCTGCTGATGGCGGATCTCAACCACCTCGGCCGGGCCGACCGGCGCCGCCGCACCGCGCAGCTGCTGGAGCAGTTCGACCTCGCCGAGGCGGGCAAGAAGCCGGCGTCGACGTACTCCGGCGGTATGCGGCGACGGCTCGACCTGGCGATGACGCTCGTCGGCAGCCCGCGGCTGATCTTCCTCGACGAGCCGACCACCGGTCTGGACCCCCGCAGCCGCCGCAACATGTGGCAGATCGTCCGCGGCCTGGTGGCCGACGGCGTCACGATCTTCCTGACCACGCAGTACCTCGACGAGGCCGACGAGCTGGCCGACCGCATCGCGGTGCTCGACGACGGCCGGATCGTCGCCGAGGGCACCGCCGACGAGCTCAAGCGCCGCATCCCCGGTGGCCACGTGCGCCTGCGCTTCGCCGACCCGCGCGGCCTCGACACGGCCATGACCACGCTCGACGACGCGTCGCGCGACAACGACTCGCTCACCCTGCGCGTGCCCAGCGACGGCAGCCTGCGCTCGCTCAAGGCCCTCATCGGGCGGCTCGACGACCAGGCCATCGAGGTCGACGAGCTGTCCGTGCACACCCCCGACCTCGACGACGTCTTCCTCGCCCTCACCGGCAACCCCGCGATCGAGAACACCACCCACGAGAAGGTGACGACCCGATGAGCACTCTCACCGCGCCGGCCCCCGCCGGCCTCAAGTTCCAGCCGCTGCGCGACTCGGCGACGATGCTGCGCCGCAACCTCAAGCACATGCTGCGCTACCCGTCGATGACGCTGATGCTCGTCGGGATGCCCGTGGTCTTCCTGCTGCTGTTCGTCTACGTCTTCGGCGGCACGATGGGCGCCGGGCTCGGCGGAGGCGGCGGCCGCGAGGCGTACGTGAACTACGTGGCGCCGGCGATCATCCTGATGACCGTGACGGCCACCGTCCAGGGCACCGCGATCTCGGTCGCCATGGACATGACCGAAGGCGTGATCGCGCGGTTCCGGACCATGCACATCGCCCGCGTCTCGGTGCTGACCGGGCACGTGCTGGGCAGCGTGATCCAGGCGGCGTTCACCCTGGCGATCGTGATCGGCGTGGCTCTGCTGGTCGGTTTCCGGCCCTCGGCCGGGCTCGGCGGGTGGCTGGCCACGGCCGGGTTCCTGCTGGTGGTGACGTTTGCGCTCGTGTGGTTGTCGGTCGCGCTCGGCCAGGTGAGCAAGAGCGTCGAGACGGCGAGCAACCTGCCGATGCCGCTGATCCTGCTGCCCTTCCTCGGCAGCGGCTTCGTGCCCACCGACTCCATGCCGGCCGGGCTGCGCTGGTTCGCCGAGTACCAGCCGTTCACGCCGATCATCGAGACCCTGCGCGGCCTGCTGATGGACAAGCCGCTCGGCAGCAACGTGTGGTTCGCCCTCGGCTGGTGCGCCGTGATCGCGCTCGGTGGCTACCTGTGGTCGAAGCGCCTGTTCAACCGCGAATACGCCCACTGACCGGCAGCCGAGAGAGGCCCGAGATGACGCACCTTCCCGAACTTCCGGTCGACCGTCCCGCCGGCTGCCCCTTCGACCCGCCCGCGGAGCTGGGCCCGATTCGCGAGCGGCACCCGGTGGTCCGCCTGACCTACCCCGACGGCCACGAGGGCTGGCTCGTCACCGGCTACGCGCAGGTCCGCGCGGTGCTGGCCGACCAGCGCTTCAGCTCCCGCTACGAGCTCGCGCACTACCCGATGCCTGGTCTGGAAGGCATCGAGGTGCCGGCCGCGGCGCCCGGCGACCTGACCGGCGTCGACGACCCGGAGCACGCCCGCTACCGCAAGCTGCTGACCGGCCGGTTCACCGTCCGGCGGATGCGGCAGCTGACCGAACGCGTCGAGCAGGTCACCGCCGAGCACCTGGACGCGATGGCCCGGCAGGGTCCCGTGGTGGACCTGGTCCAGGCCTTCGCGCACCCGGTTCCCGCCGTGATGATCTGCGAGCTGCTGGGGGTGCCCTACGCCGACCGCGAGTCCTTCCAGGGCCACGCCGCCGCGGTGTCCGATGTGGACGCCGCTCCCGAGGAACGCTTCGCCGCGTACGGCAAGCTGCAGGAGTACGTCGGCCGGCTGGTCCCGGCGAAACGCGCCGAGCCGACCGACGACATCCTCAGCGAGCTGACCACCAGCGACCTGACCGACGAGGAGCTGGCCGGCCTCGCGACCTTCCTGCTGGGTGCCGGTCTCGACACGACCGCGAACATGCTGGCGCTGGGCACTTTCGCCCTGCTTCAGCACCCCGGGCAGCTCAACGCGTTGCGCGCCGACCCGGATCTCGCCGACAAGGCGGTCGAGGAGCTGTTGCGGTACCTGAGCATCACGCACACCGGGGTGCGGGCGGCGCTGGAAGACGTCGAGCTCGACGGGCAGCTGATCAAGGCGGGCGAGTCGGTCACCTTCTCCGTGCAGGCCGGCAACCGCGATCCGGAGCGGTTCGCCGATCCCGACACGCTCGACCTCAGCCGGGGCGTGCCCGGGCACCTGACGTTCGGGCACGGCATCCACCAGTGCCTCGGCCAGCAGCTGGCCCGGGTCGAGATGCGCGTCGCGCTGCCGGCGCTGGTCCGCCGGTTCCCGACGCTGCGGCTGGCCGTCGCGCCCGAGGACGTGGCGCTGCGGCCCGGGCACCAGAACATCTACGGCGTGCAGCGGCTCCCGGTGACCTGGGACCAGGGCTAGCGACGCGCCAGGGCCAGCAGGCCGTCGCGGATTTCCGGACGGCTGGCGGCCACCAGCAGGAACGTGGCTTCCCGCACCAGCCGACCTGCGTGCTCGCCGGCGAGCACGGAGCGGCTGCCGGTAGCAGCCACGAGGGCCCCAGCGCTGCGGTAGGCCAGCTCAGCGCCCGCCGCGCGGGCGGCGGGGAGCGAAGCGGGGTCGGTGAGGCCCGAGTCGAGGCGGATGCGGATCTGTTCCTGTTCGGCACGCAGGGCAGTGGCCGTTCCGGTCTGGCCCAGGTCGTCGAGCAGGCGGGCACAGCGTTCGGCCAGGCCGAGGGGGGCGCAGCCGTTGAGCCGCGACGCGAAGGTGTTCCCCGCGATGAAGTCGGCGTGTGAGACCTCGGCGAGCACGCGTTCGGCGGGCACCAAGTAGTCGTCCAGTCCGATGCGGACGGTCGAGGTGCCCTGCGCGGCAATCAAATGCAGTGGACTGACGTCGAGTCCGTGTCCGGCCACCGGAGCGACCACGGTGGTGACGACAGTGTCCTCCGGGGTTCGACCCGAGAGCATCAGCAAGTCGATCCCACCCCAGCCGCTCACGAACGGCGCCTCGCCGTCGAAGCGGAAACCGTCGCTGACCCGCCTGGCCCGGGTGCGCGGCGGTGTCGGGATCACGCCCGCGTAGGCAACTCCGGCCCGGACGGTGCCTTTGACCAGGTCGGCGAGGTATTCGGAGCGCAACACCTCGTTGGCCGAACCGGACAGGCCGGCGACGAGACCGTGGTGCTGGATCCAGGTGAACGTGGTACTCAGGCATCCGCCGGCCAGCGTCTCGATCACCTCGACGAGCTCGGCCAGGCCCGCGCCGGGGCCACCGGCGTCGGGGGGTGCGGCGAGGCCGTAGAGGCCGGCCTCGGCCAGCGCGTCGAAGTGCGACCGCGGCACCTCGCCACGCAGGTCGACCTGCGCAGCGGCGGGGAACAGCACGTCATCGGCGAGTGCCCGCGCTCGGGCGACGAGGTTCGACACAAGAGTTAGGCTACCCTAACTCAACGGAAAACAAGCCCCCGAATGCACCGAAAGCCACCACGGAGGCGACCGTGGTGGCTTTCGGTGTTCAGAGCATCAGAGCTCGTAGAGACGCTTCCAGTTCTCCCGCGAGGTGAGCTCCGGCATCGCGCGCTTGTACTGCTCCTGCACGCCCGCGCCTTCCTTGCGGAGCCGCTGGATCGTCTTCGCACCGCGCCGGGCGAGGTCGAACATCTTCACCTTGTCGTACGTGCGCACGCGCACGCCTTCCTGCGAAGCGTCCGTGACCACGGCCGTGTCGAACAGCGCGATGTGCCACCAGTGCGCCTCGTCGATCGGCACCGCGCCTAGGCCGAAGCGGCTGCGGCCGAGCACGCGGTCGATCACGCGCTTGATCAGCACCAGGCGCTGCATGCTGGGCCGCGGCGCGCTGTTGATGATGCCGATGTCGTTGGACGCGATGCCCGGAACGTCGGTGGCCTTGTGCCGCTTGGTCTCCGGGTACTCCCCGCGGATCCGGCGGATCTCCTTCATCGCGGCGACACCGCCGTCACGCAGGACCTCCGGACCCTCGAGGAAGTCCTCGACGGCCTTGATCAGCGTGGCCGACAGGCCGTACTGCATGCCCAGCAAGTAGCGCACCAGCTGCGCCAGCAGCACGCGCGACAGCAGGTTCAGGTTGAACGGCGAGTGCAGCGCGGCGGTGATGATCGAGTTGCGCAGGTTGAAGTACCGGTGCCACTCGTCCCAGTCCTTCCAGTGGAAGTCCGCGTGCCACACGCCGGCGCCCGGCAGCGTCACCGTCGGGAAACCGTACTCACGGGCCCGGTAGGAGTACTCCGCGTCGTCCCACTGGAAGAAGAACGGCATCGGGTAACCGATGGCCTTCACGACCTCGTAGGGGATCAGGCACGACCACCAGCCGTTGTACCCGGCGTCGAGGCGGCGCTCCTGGCGGTTGGGCTTGAGGGTCTCCTCGTCGACGCCCAGCAGGTCGGCCGTGGACAGCGAGTGCGTGACCGGCTGGCCCGGCTCCAGCGTGTTCAGGCGCGCGTACTCGGCGCCGACGTGCAGCTGGTTCGGGTGCAGCAGGTTGAGCATCTGGCCGCCGACGATGATCGGGTTGGCCGCGCGGTTGGAGAACGCCGTCATGCGCACGACGAGGTCCGGCTCCAGGAGCACGTCGTCGTCCATGAACAGCACGTTGGCGTGCTCGGTGGCGGTGTGGCCGGCCACCTCGTACAGGCCGCGGGTGAAGCCGCCGGCGCCGCCGAGGTTCGGCTGCTTGATGTAGTGCAGCTTGTCGCCGAGGTCCTTCGCGACCTGCTCGAAGCCGTCGCGCGACTCGACGAGGTCGGTGCCCTGGTCGGCGACGTAGATGGCGTCCAGCGTGTGCAGCGACGACACGTCGGCGGCGAGCGCCTGCAGGTTCTTGAGGCAGTCGTCCGCGCGGTTCATCGTGCAGATCGTGACCGCGGTCGGGCGGATCTTCTCCGGCGCGTCGACCGTCCAGCGGACCTGCTCGACCCGCAGCGTCTGGCCGCCCTCGGTCTCGAGGTCGAGCCACAGCGCGCCGCCGTCGTAGAACTTGTCGAGGCTCGCCGTCATCGTGACCTTGCGGGCCTTGGCGCCGGAGACCTGCTCGGCGTTGACCACGCGGGCGTCGCCCTGGAGGTCGGACGCGCCGACCGAGAGCAGGCCGTCACCGCTGACCACGGCTTCCACGGTGACCGAGGTGACCGTGGTCCAGCGCTGCCAGTAGCTGGCCGGGAAGCGGCCGAAATAGGTGTTGCCGGTGACCTTCGACGACGGTTCGACGGTGAGCGCGTCGCGGTCACGCACCGCGGAGCCCCATTCGAGCTCGGCGTAGAGGTCCTTGCTGACGATCGGCGCCGGGCCGGCGTACAGCCCGCGCTGGGCCGTCAGCCTCCCTTCGGGCGCGTGCTCCGCGAACCGGGTCTCGCCTTCGGGGGCCGCCTCCGCGACCGGGGCTGCTTTACCGGGCATCGAACTCAGTTCTCCTTTACCGGCCGCTCACGAAACACGACCCACTTGAGCATGACGAAATTGATCACGGTCGCCGTCGCCTGTGACACGACCCAGCCGAACGTGGCCTTCCACGTCGACTCCGGGAGCAGGTGCAGCATCCACTGGTTCACACCGACCGCCACGAGGAAGGTCACGGCGTAGAGCAGGATGAAGCTGCCGACCTGCGTGCCGCCATCGCGACGGCCGCCGGCGAACGTGAACCGGCGATTCAGGAAGAACGCCGTGGTCGTACCCACGACGAAGCTGATCGCGCGAGCGATGTCGACCCACGGCACCGCGTCCATGCCGACAGCCCTGAGCAGCGAGTATGTACCCAGATCGAGCAGCGCGCAGAACCCGCCGATCAGCCCGAAGCGGATGAGCTGACCGAGCAGACCGGGGCCAACCGGTGTTGTCACCGTCGTCTCACTCTGCGGTTCCGTAGCCACCACTGGAATACCTTCTCGGCTCGATGCGTCGTCGTCTCGGGAAGCCCTGTCCGTGTCGACTTTGACGCGCGGACGCTTGTGCCTTGATGCGCAAAGTGTAGAAGCGGGCACTTCAGGGTCACGTTCCGGGCGTCCTAGCGCGTGTCTACTCCTACCCGTGCCCCCACCACCACCCTCAACGGAGGCGCTCCGCACCAGTGTGTTTACTGGATGGGTGACCCAGACACCCGACACACAGCGACGCACGCTCACCGGCTGGGGCCGCACCGCCGGGACCGTCGCCGACGTCCTGAGCACACCTGATGTCGAGACCATCGCGGCCGCCGTCGCGTCGGCCGGCCCTCGCGGGGTCATCGCGCGCGGCCTCGGCCGCTCCTACGGCGACCCGGCGCAGAACGCCGGTGGCCTGGTGGTCGACATGACCGCGCTCGACCGCATCCACTCGATCGACCCCGACTCCGGCCTGGTCGACCTCGACGCCGGCGTGAGCCTCGACAAGCTCATGCGCGAGGCGCTCCCCCACGGCCTCTGGGTGCCGGTGCTGCCGGGCACGCGCCAGGTCACGATCGGCGGCGCGATCGCCAACGACATCCACGGCAAGAACCACCACTCGGCCGGCAGCTTCGGCAACCACGTGGTGTCGATGGACCTGCTCACGGCCGACGGTCGCGTCCGCACGCTCACGCCGGACGGCGATGAGGCGGAACTGTTCTGGGCGACGGTGGCCGGTATCGGCCTCACCGGCATCATCACGCGCGCCACCGTGCGGATGAAAAAGACGGAGTCGGCATATTTCTACGTGGACGCCGACCGCACGTCGAGCCTCGACGAGACCCTCGCGCTGTTCACCGACGGTTCAGACCTGAACTACGACTACTCGATGTCGGTCCCGGACCTGATCTCGTCGGACTCGCGGCTGGGCCGGGCCACGTTCTCGCGCGGCTCGCTCGCCACGCTGGATCAGCTGCCCGCGAAGCTGCGCAGCGAACCGCTGAAGTTCGACGCGCCGAAGCTCGCGACGCTGCCCGACGTGTTCCCCAACGGCCTGGGCAACAAGCTCACCTTCGGCCTGATCAACGAGCTGTGGCAGAAGACCGTGCCCAAGAAGGGCGTGCGCGGCAAGGTCCAGAACCTGACGCAGTTCTACCACCCACTGGACATGATCTCGGAGTGGAACCGCGCGTACGGCTCCAAGGGCTTCCTGCAGTACCAGTTCTCGGTGCCGTTCGGCGCGGAAGACCAGCTCAAGGCCATCTGCCGGCGGATCGCGACGTCGGGGCACTACTCGTTCCTCAACGTGTTCAAGCGCATGGGCGACGCCAACCCGGCGCCGATGTCGTGGCCCTCGCCCGGCTGGATGCTGAGCGTGGACTTCCCGATCAAGACCGGCCTGAGCCGGTTCTGCCTCGAGCTCGACGACGAGGTGCTCGCCGCAGGCGGCCGCCTGTACGCCGCGAAGGACTCGCGGACCGGCGCCGAGACGTTCGCGAAGATGTACCCGCGGCTCGAGGAGTGGCGCAAGGTCCGCGCCGCCGTTGACCCCGAAGGCGTTTTCGCCTCTGACATGAGCCGGAGGCTCGCACTGTGATCGACGCCGTTGGCAACCCCCAGTCCCTGCTGCTGCTCGGCGGCACGTCCGACATCGCGCTGGCCATCGCGGAGAAGTACCTCGCGGAGAAGCCGCTGCGGGTCGTGCTCGCCGCGCGTCCGTCGCCCCGGCTCGACGCCGCGGCACAGCGCCTGAAGGATCGCGGCGCTGAGGTGTCCACTGTGGACTTCGACGCCAAGGACACAGCTTCGCACCCCGCCGTGCTCGACCGCGCGTTCGCCGGCGGCGACATCGACGTCGCCGTGGTCGCGTTCGGCCTGCTCGGCGACCCCGAGGAGGTCTGGCAGGACCACGCCAAGGCCGTGGAGCTGGCGACCGTGAATTACGCGGCCGCCGTGTCGGTGGGCGTGGCGCTGTCGGAGAAGCTCAAGGGCCAGGGCCACGGCACGATCATCGCGCTGTCCTCGGTGGCCGGTGAGCGCGTGCGGCGCTCGAACTTCGTGTACGGCTCCACCAAGGCCGGCTTCGACGGCTTCTACCTGGGCCTCGGCGAGGCACTCGCCGACCACGGTGTGAAGGTCACCGTCGTCCGCCCGGGTCACGTGAAGACCAAGATGACGGCAGGACTGAAGGACGCTCCCCTGGCCCAGACCGCCGAGCAGGTGGCCGACATCGCCGTGGCCGCGGCGCGCACCGGCAAGGACTTGGTCTGGGCGCCGGCGCAGTTCCGGCTGGTGATGTCGGTGCTGCGGCACGTGCCGCGTCCGATTTTCCGGAAACTGCCGTTCTGAGAAGGAACGCCCGAGGCGGGACCTTCGTCGCATATGGTGGACGAAGGTCTTTCACCTTTCTGGGGGTTCCACCATGCCGGACCAGGCAGCGCGGCTCGACGCCGTGCTCCAGCGGTTCCAGGAGCAGGCGGCCCGCGCCGCCGAACTCAAGGACCAGATCGCGAACCTGCGCGGGCACGCCCGCAACGCCGACGGGTCGGTGACGGTCACCGTCGCCCCGTCGGGTGCCGTGCTCGGGCTGCAGCTGAGCCCGCAGGCGATGCGGCGCTCGCACACCGCTTTGCAGCAGGAGATCCTCGGCGCCATCCGCTCGGCAACACAGCAGGCCGCGGCGGCGCTGAACCAGACCGTGGAGCCCGTGCTGGGTGAGCGGGCGGAGCAGTTCCGCGAGGCGTTCAACGCGCACGTCGAGCCGCTCGGGCCTAGTGCGCCGCCGCCCGCCAGCTCGCTGGCCGGGCCTGGGCAGCCTGGGCAGCCCGCTCAGCCGCCGCAAATGCCGCAACCGCCGCAGAACGCTCGGAACCGGGCGAACCCGCGAGCCGTCGAAGACGACGACTTCGGGGGTCCCATTCTTCGGCGGGAGTGATCGTGACCAGTGGGTTCAAGATCGAGCCGGCGGCGCTGAACGCGCACGCGAGCGGCTCGAAGGAAGCGGCCGGGCACTTCGGCAGCCTCGCCCAGCTGCTGCAGCAGGCACGCGTGAGCGACGACTGCTTCGGCCCGCTCGGCGAGCTGATGGCGTACAAGTACTTCGACTCGTTGCAGGAGTGCCAGGACCTCGCGGACCAGGCGAAAACATTCCTGGACGCGATCGCGGACAAGACCACGATGGCAGCACAGGCGTACCAGGGCCACGAGGACGCGACCACCGACGCCGTGACCGGGCTCGGCAAGGAGCTCGCCGACGGCGGCAGCGGCGCGGGGTCGCTGTCGGACGTGAACCACGCGGGCGACGCGGGCCGCAAGAGCTACCTGGAGCAGAACGGCGGCTACGGCAGCTCGTGGCTTTCGACGTCGACTGAGGTCTCGCATGCCGGCAGCCCGCCCGACGTGGCGATCGCAGCCGTGCACACGCGCATGGAGCAGATCCAGCTCGTGACGAGCCCAGGGCAGTCGTTGATCGACAACGGGCTCGGGTTCCTCATCGGCATCGTGATCAGCCCGCTCGTGGAGTTCGTGCTGGAACCGGCGATCGGCGACCCCGAGCAGATGCGCAGCACCGCGCAGGGCTGGGCGCAGGTGGCGCAGTGGCTCGACGGCGTCGGCGAGCACGAGCAGAAGCGCGCGGACCTCACGAAGGAGCCGTGGGAAGGCTCGGGCGGCGACGCGTTCCGCAAGCAGATGGGCGAGTTCTCCGAGGGCGCCTCCGCATTCGCGGACGAGGTGCGCGGGCTGCAGCAGATCCTGGAGCTGGCCGCGGACCTGTTCGACGCGTTCGTGGAGATCGTGATCGACATCCTGCAAGAGCTGGTGATGGGCCTGATCATCGAGTGGCTCGCGGCGCTGGCGGCGTCGTGGATCACGGCCGGCGCGTCGGTGGGGGCCGCGGGTGCGGCGACCACGGGCGAGGTCGCGGTGACCGGCGGACGGCTCGGGATGAAGGTCAAGCAGCTGCTGGGCAAGCTTCGGCCGCTCATCGAGGAGCTGGAGAAGATCCTGCAGAAGCTGCGGACGGGGCCGTTGAAGAAGGTCGTGGAGCGCGTGGAAGGCCTGCGCAACGGCAACTTCCTCGAGAAGCGCGTGGCGGACATGATCGACAAGAACCCGCTCGCGAAGATCCTGACGAAGGCCGACGCGGCCACGGGGGCTTCGCGCACGGGCAACCGGTTCGCCAACGCGCTGGGGATCGGTTCGAATGGCGCGGATGCGTTGACCACCAACCTGACCGAGACCGGGCTGCGGCTGGCGGGGATGAGCGGGACTTCGAGCGTGGGCAAGGCGGCGTGGCGGGGCAGCGCGGGCAACATCGCCGAGCAGGGCATCGAGCAAGGTGTGAAGTACGGTTACAACCAGTCTCAGACCGAAGGTGAAGACGAGCGCCGCGAGGCGACCGACCGAGGGTTCTCACTCGAAGAATGAATCTCGCCGATCCCCTGGGTGCCGCCACGCAGGCGCGGCCGCACCTGCGTGCTGACGAGCGGTTGTTGTGGGCCGCGTACGGCGGTGTTGTCGGGTACGCCGTGCGGGGCCTCGATGAATTCGGGCAGCCTGCGAAGAGCTTGCTGCGCAAGGTCGGATCCGGCGTGGCCGGCTTCGCGGGCGGGGTCGTGGACGCGGCACTGTCCAGTGAGGACAGTGGCAGCGGCGGTTCCGTGCCCCAGGAGCCGTCGGTCGTGGTGTTCGGCGATCGAACGGGCATGGCGGCCGAGGGGCTCGCGCGCGGGTCGCGGGCGTCGTTGTGGGCGCTGACGTCGACGCGGCTGGTGTTGTTGCGGGTCGTGGTGGCGCCGGAGCCCGTGGAGGAGCCGGAGAAGTCGTTGCTGGGCAAGGCGATGGGCTTCGGGCGCGGGATGGCGAAGTTCGGCAAGGACGTGGCGGAGATCGTCACGGACCGGCGCAAGACGTACGGCGCCAACCGCGAGGGTGAGCCGGTGGCGGTGCGGGAGTTCGAGGTGGCGGCGTCGCTGCCGCGTGAGCAGATCGCGGGGTTCGCCGTGGCTTCGCGCGGCCGTGAACCGGGCCTGCGGATGTTGCTTGTGGACGGTTCCGGGCTCGACCTGCGGTTCGGCGTGGCCGAGCCCGAGGCGTTCGACTGGCTGCTGGCCCGCACGAACGGAGCCGCGTGATGCGCGCGCAGGAGCTGAAGCAGGCCGGCGAGGTCGACGAGATCATCGAGCGCGACTACGCGAAAGTGTGGCTGCGCAAGAAGGAACGGCTGCTGCTGGGCTGTCCGCCGGCGCACGGCCACGTCGTCGCATGGGTCGGCGGCACGCTACACCTGCCGTACGCGCCGGCGCGCGAACCGGTGAAGGTCACGACGGCGCCGGGCCGCTGGCCGACGCCCGCCAGGCTGCCCGACGAGGACTGGACCGACGACCCGTCGCTGGCCTACCGCGTGGAAGCCGCGGCGCCTACGGCAGTGGCCGTGCGGATCGCCGACCACTTGGCGTTCTCGGCCGGCGCCGCGCGCCTGACCTGGACGGATCGGCGGCTCGCGCTCGTGTACCCGACGAAGTTCGTGGCCGAGCCGGACACGAAGGACTTCTTCGTGACGGCCGAGGAGTTCCCGGCCGACGTCGTGGCGCGGCTCGACGCCGTGACCCCCGGCCGCAGCTTCCCACCCGAGCCGGGGATCCGGTTCACCTTCGCCGACGGCTCCACGCTGACCCAGCGTGACCTGGTGGCGCCGATGAAGGTGCGAAGGGCCCTCTCGCGTCGCTAGTGTGCCGATCGTTACTAATCGGACCACAGTCACGGCCGAATGGCTTCGTGGCAACGGTTACGTCCCGCGTGGGGGTCGGCCTGCTTTTGGCCGGACTGGTAACGGGCATCAACCGATCGGTGGATGCCGGGTGGCCGGACCGACGATGGCTCCGGCCCGCGTTCCCCCGAAGACTCGGACGTATGGGTAAAGACTTCCGTTCGTCCGCGTTCGCCCTGCTCATCGACATCGGCGCACCCGTCGGGGGCTACTACCTGCTGAGGGCGTTCGGCGTGGTGCCCGTGTGGGCGCTGCTGCTGAGCGGCCTGCCGCCGGCGTTGCGCGTGCTCTACACGGCCGTCACGCGGCGGCGAGTGGACGGGATGGGCTTGTTCGTGCTGGCGATCGTCGCCGTGAGCGTGGTGACGACGCTGCTCACCGGCGACGCGCGGCTGCTGCTGGTGCGCAACGCGTGGTTCAGCTCGCTCGCCGGCGTCTGGCTGCTGGCGAGCCTGGTCATCGGCCGCCGGCCGGTCACCTACGAGGCCGCCCGCGCACTCCTGCCGGGCAAGGGCGCGCAGCTCGACGACGCGTGGGAGCAGCGGCCGTCGTTCCGGCGCCTGTGGCGGGTGCTCGCCGTGGTCTGGGGCGTTGGCGGACTGGTGCACAGCGGCGTGAGCATCGCCATGGCGTACACGCTGCCCATCGACGACGTGCCCGCGCTGGACACGGTGGTGTCGATCGCGTTCTTCGTGCTCCTGCAGGTGGTCACGCAGGTGCTGCTCGTGCGCGAGGGTTCGATGCGCACGGTGTGGCAGCGGCCGGCGACCGTTCGCTGACCGGTCACTGCCCGCGCGCCCGCGCCAGGTAGAGGTGCTGCGTGCCGGCGCGGGGTGAGTCGATGGTCCAGGCCGCCAGCGCCGTCGGCGGAGGCGCGCGCGGCGTCGTTTCGAGCACCAGGTCCGGGGTCGTGGGCGCGACGCCGTGGTCGAAGTGGTGGAAGTTGGCTTCGATCAGGGCCCGGCCGAGCTCGTTGCTGCGCAGCTTCGTCTCGGTGATCGCGGGGTCGACGGCACCGCGGTCGGAGAACTCGCCGACGAGGTGACAATCGCACGCGTACGCGAGCGCGCCCGTTTCGCCGGGGCTCTCCACGGCGCGCCCTTTCGCCAGCGTGGCCAGCTGCGTGCCGATCTCGCGGTACTCATCCGTCGCGGCGAGGTTGCCTGTGATCGGCGCGAACCGTCGCGGCAGACCGGGCGCCACGTACACGCCGACCGCGGCGGCGAGCGCCAGCCCCGCCGCGGCCGCCGCCGGGACGCGGTGCGGCGTCACACAGATCCACGCCGCGAGAAACACCGTCGCACCAACGATCGCGGGCGCGTACGACCACGGATCAGGCGACGCGACCACGATCGAATGCACGATCCCGGCCCCCGCGAGTACGGCAAACGGCCGAGTGGCTTCATCCCGGCGGACCAGCGCCACGATGGCCGCGAGCGGCACCGGCAGAAACGAAATCAGCGTGGCGGCCGGGAAGTCGAGCCACGGCACCGTCGGCTGCTGAAAGACGACGGTGTCCGGCACCGCCGACCCGAGCACGAACCAGCTGAACGCAAACCACGGCACCGCAACGACAAGAGCCGCGAATGTCGTCCGCCAGACACCCTCCCAGAACCTCGGCCGCGCCACGAACACCACCAGCGCGACCACGAGCAGATCAACCCGCACGAGCAGCAAGGCCCCGGAGGCAAACCCCAGCGCCGCCGACCGCCGTTCCGTCGCGAACACCAGCACCCACACCGCAGCGGCCGCCGCCAGCAACACCTCCAGCCCGACCGCTGACACGAGCAGCGGGTTGAGCAGCAAGGCGGCGAAGGCGAGCAGCACGAACTGGTGCGGGAGGCCGGTTTTTTCGGCGAGCCTGTTGAGTCCCGTCGCGAGCAGCACCTGCGCGGCCACGAACACCACGCCGGCCCCCACCACCGCGTCGCGCACAACGACCGTCACGGCGGCCACAGAGGCTACGTGCAGCGGTGAGGTGGCCGTGTTGGCCGTGTCTTGCTCGACGAGGCCCCAGTGGCCGTGCAGGGCGAGGTTGCGGGCGTAGGACAGCGTGACGTACGCGTCGTCGACCAAATGCCGGCTGGCCAGCAGGAACACGGTGGCTGACACGGCCGCGACACCGAACGGCAGCCACCTGTCGATGGCCGGCCGGACAACGGTGTCGCTTCGCATCACGCGACACCGTACCCAACCGCCGTGATCTTCCTGTGACCTATGTCCGGAGCTTCGGCCCCTTCAGGCCGCGCACGAGCTCGCGCGGGACCGAGCGATCAGATCCCGTCGCCAGTCCCGGTTCCGGTTCCCGTTCCGTTGCTGGTTCCAGTACCACCGGGGCCACCAGGCCCACCCTGGCCGAACCCAGGCCCACCACGGAAATCTCGGTACCCGCCACCACCGCCATCGCGGAAGTGCGACATCCCCGGCCGCCCGTCGTGCTGAGTCGCGGCCATGACGCCACCGACGATCCCGCCGCCGACGAGCAGCCCCAGGACGCCGACACCGACCAGCTGGGTCACCCGGTTGCCCACGAACCGGCGGAACCCGCCGGGCCGGCGAGCCGGCTGCGGTGCGCCCCACGCACCAGGCGGAGGCTGCTGACCGTACGGCTGCTGCGGCATTCCAGGCTGCGGCATTCCAGGCTGCTGCGCGCCGGGCTGCTGCACACCCGGCTGCTGCGTTCCAGGCTGTGGAGCTCCTGCCTGCTGCTGTCCCGGCGGGACCTGCTGCGGCCCCGGCGCCTGCTGCCCGCCGGCGCCAACCCCCTGCTGCTGGTTCTCCGCCGTCACGTGCGTGTCGTCCCCAGAACCACCAGCAGCAGCCGCACCACCGACACCGGGCTGCGAACCCTCCGCCGTCGCATCCTGCGGCAAACCACCATCACCGGACTGCTCCGGCGGGACCTGGTCACTCATCTTCGGCTCCTCCGGCTGAAGTGGGAACGAGCGGCCTGCTCGCCCCCACGTCCGAGGATGACCGGTATTTCTGTGCGCAGCCTGAAGCTCAGCTGTCTAAATTCCAGCGCAATTCACAGGTAGAACGACTCACAGGTAGAACGACAGGAACAACGTCACAACCCACGTCAACCCGAGCACCTGCAACACCCGGTCCCGCAACGCGATCTCGTCCGGCGCCCCGGCGTTGCCACCATCGACGTCCACGGCGTACCGCAGCACAGCGATCACGAACGGCACCATCGACACGACAGCCCACAGCGAATCGTGCTCCGCCTGCCGGATCTCGAACGCCCACAGGCAGTAGGACATGATCAGAATGGCCGCCGACGTCGCCCACACGAACCGCAGGTAACTCGCCGAGTACTTCTTCAGCGACGACCGGATCTTCGCGCCCGTGCGTTCGAACAGCATGATCTCCGCGTAGCGCTTGCCCGCCACCATGAACAGCGAGCCAAACGCCGTGACCAGCAGGAACCACTGCGACATGGCGATCCCGCCGGCGACACCACCGGCAATCGAGCGCATCAGGAAGCCCGAGCCGACGATCGCGAGGTCCACCACCGGCTGGTGCTTGAGCCCGAAGCAGTACCCGAGCTGCACGGCTTCGTACACGCCGAGCACCACGGCCAGCTCCCAGCTCGCGGTGAAGGACACCGCGAGACCGGCCAGGAAGAACACCACCGCGGCGGCGTAGGCCACCGGCACCGGCACGATCCCGGCCGCGATGGGCCGGTTGCGCTTCGTCGGGTGGGCGCGGTCGGCGTCGACGTCGACGGCGTCGTTGATGAGGTAGACCGACGAGGCCGTCAGCGAGAAGGCCACGAACGCGATCAGCGCGTCGATGACCAGCTCGGTGCGGTTGGTCGCCTTCGAGAACGCGAAGAACGGTGCGGCGAACACCAGCACGTTCTTCACCCACTGCTTCGGACGCGCAGTCTTGATCACGCCCAGCACCAGCGCCACGGGGTTCGTGCCGGCCGAAGCGGCAGCCGGGGTCGCCGGCTCCGAAACGGCAGCCGAGGACGCGGCTGCGTCAGCGGCAGCTTCCTCGGTCTCGACCTTCACGGCTTCGTCCGCCTTCGCGGATTCAGCCGGGTCGGTCGAGTTCTCGGCACGCTCGTCGGTCGTTTCGCTCATCGTCTCTTCAGCTTCCGTCGGATCAGACCACCGACGAGGCCTCCCAGGGCCGCACCGGCCAGTACGTCGGTCGGATAGTGGACGCCGAGCAGCAGCCGCGAGGCCAGCATCGGCGGTACGAGGGCGGGGACCAGGTTACGCCCGGTGAGTCCGGAGTAGAGCACTGCCGCAGCCGTCGTGGACGTCGCGTGCGAAGACGGGAAGCTCAGCTTGCTCGGCGTGCCGACCAGGACCTCGACGCTCGGGTGGTCCGGACGACGCCGCCTGACCACGCGTTTCACCGCGATCGAGGCGGCGTGCGCGCCGACGACGCCGACGGACGCGACGAGCCAGTCCTTACGCCGCGGCTTGTCCACCGCGGCGCCGATCAGGCCGAGCGCGAACCAGCCCGCGCTGTGCTCGCCGAACAGCGACATCCCGCGCGCGACCTGCACCGTGCCCGGCTTCTTCAGGAAGCGCTGGGCCTGGGACAACACAGCGACCTCACCACTCGGTTCGGCCGCCGGCGTCACGACGGGAGTTCCGGCCTCGGCCGGAACAGCACGCTGCTCAAGCATCGATCGACCCGTCGAGGGGCTTGCCCTCGGTGAGGTGCGGCGCGATCTTGTTGTCGAACATCGACAGCGCCGAGCCGATCGCCATGTGCATGTCGAGGTACTTGTACGTGCCAAGGCGGCCGCCGAACAGCACGTTCTTCTCGCGGGCCTCGGCCTTGGCCAGTTCGCGGTAGCTCTCGAGCTTCTCGCGGTTCTCCGGCGTGTTGATCGGGTAGTACGGCTCGTCGTCTTCCGTCGCGAAGCGCGAGAACTCGCGGAAGATGACCGTCTTGTCCTTCGGGTAATCCCGCTCCGGGTGGAAGTGGCGGAACTCGATGATGCGGGTGTAAGGCACTTCCTGGTCGTTGTAGTTCACGACCGGGGCACCCTGGAAGTCACCGGTCTCCGCGACCTCGGACTCGAAGTCGACGGTGCGCCAGGTGAACCGGCCCGCCGAGTAGTCGAAGTAGCGGTCCAGCGGCCCGGTGTAGACGGTCGGCGTGCCCGCCGGGATCTGGTCGCGCACGTCGAAGTAGTCGACGTTCAGGCGGATCTCGATGTTCTCGTGCTCGGCCATCTTCTCGAGCCACGCGGTGTACCCGTCGACGGGCAGGCCCTCGTAGGTGTCGTTGAAATACCGGTTGTCGAACGTGTACCGGACCGGCAGGCGCGTGATGATGTTCGCGCCCAGGTTCTTGGGGTCGTTCTCCCACTGCTTCGCGGTGTACCCGCGGATGAAGGCCTCGTACAGCGGACGGCCGACCAGCGAGATGGCCTTTTCCTCGAGGTTCTCGGCGGCGTCGGTCTGGAACTCGGACGCCTGCTTGGCGATGAGCTCGCGGGCCTCGTCCGGGGTGTGGGACTTGCCGAAGAACTGGTTGATCAGGGCCAGGTTCATCGGGAACGAGTAGACCTGGTCCTTGACCTTGGCGAACACCCGGTGCTGATAGCCGGTGAACTCGGTGAAGCGGTTGACGTACTCCCACACGCGCTTGTTCGAGGTGTGGAACAGGTGCGCACCGTACTTGTGCACCTCGATACCGGTCTCGGGCTCGGCCTCGGAGTAGGCGTTGCCGCCGAGGTGGCTCCGGCGCTCGAGCACCAGAACCTTCTTGCCGAGCTCGGCCGCGGCCCGCTCGGCGACGGTCAGCCCGAAGAAACCGGACCCGACGACGACGAGGTCGTAGCCGGCGAACTCGTGTTCAGTAATCTTGGCGGGGTTCGTGTGCTCGCTCACGGGCGCCCAGGGTACGCAGTCCTGACACCGTGGCCCGAACCGACCTCGGCATACCGCCGGCCGTACCGCACCGACACACGTGAGAAGCATGCCTGCACCGGACACCTTTGGGAGCTACTTGGTAGCGGTCGTCACCTACCTGACCGTGCTGGCGATACCCGGCGGCCTGGTGGGCTGGGCGGCCGGAGTGCGCGGCTGGGCGCTGGTCGGCCTCGCGCCGCTGGTCAGCTACGCCGTGACGGGTCTGGCCGGCCCGTGGCTGGCCGACGCCGGGCTCCCGTACAACGTCGGATCCGCCGCCCTGTGCACCGTGGGTCTGGCGGCCCTCATGTACGGCGTCCGGCGGCTGCTGATGGCCCGCGGCTGGCTGCGGCCGGGCGCGGAGGAGCCGCCGATCGAGTGGAGCAAACGGGCGCACTGGGCCGTGGCCGGGTGCCTGGTCGTGGCCGTGGGCCTGTCGATCGCCGTGGTGCTCTCGGCGCGCGGCGGCACGACGGCCGTCTTCCAGCGCTGGGACACCGTGTTCCACGCGAACGGCATCCGCTACATCGCCGACACCGGCGACGGCTCGCTCACCGGCATGGGCACCATCAACTGGTACCCCGACGGCTCTTTCTACCCGAACGCGTATCACCTGGTCGGCGCGCTGGTCTACCAGATCTCGGGCACGAGCGTCCCGGTCACGCTCAACGCCATCACCATGCCGGTCGCGGGTCTGTTCGCGCTGTCGATGGTGGCGCTGATCCGCCAGCTCGGCGGACGCGCGGTGTACGCGGGCTGCACGGCGCTGGTCGCGGCGGCTGCCACGACGGGTGCGTACGAGTCGGTGTCGAGCGGGCTGCTGCCGTACGCGCTGGGCATCGTGCTCACGCCGCTGGCCGTGGTGGCGCTGCAGCGGTTCCTGGTGCGCCCGGGCGTCGACACGGGCCTGATCCTGGCGCTGACGGCCGACGGGCTGCTCGCGGCGCACTCGAGCGCACTGTTCGGCGCGGTGCTGTTCGCGCTGCCGCTGGTGGTGCAGCGCTGGTACCGGTCGCTGCGGCGCAAGCGCGTGGACGGCGTGGCTCTCGAGACGCCGGCGTGGCGCGTGATCCTGGGCGACGTGCTGCGGATGCTGCCGGTCCTGGTGGTCAGCGCCGTGCTGGCGGCGCCGCAGATCCTGGGCGCGATCGGGTTCACCTCCGGCGCGTACCCGTACTACTCGTGGAACTCGAACCTGCCGATCCCGCTCGCGCTGAAGCTGCTCGTGACGTTCCAGCAGGTGCTCAGCCGGCCGCAGATCTGGCTGACGGTGCTGCTCACGCTGGGCACGCTCACGTTTTTCACACTGCGGCGGATGCGCTGGGTGCTGCTCTCGGCGATCGGGCTGTCGGGATTCTTCGTGCTGGTCACCTGCTACGGCTACCTGCCGTGGGTGGTGTCGCTGTCGCGGCCGTGGTGGAACGACCGGTACCGGCTGATGGCGCTGGCCGCGATCCCGCTGTGCCTGCTCGCGGGCCACGGCATGGCGGAGCTGCAGCGGTGGATCGCGCGCCTGGCCCGCAGCGGCTCGTGGGTGCGCTCGCGGCCGCAGGTGCTGGCGCGGCTCGGCCTGGTGACGGCCGTGGTCGTGGTGGCCGCGATGGCCGTGCTGACCGGCGGCTTCTACCGCAACGCGAACGCGACTGCCGTCTCGTACCTGTACTACAACGGGCCCGAAGGCGAGGTGACGCCGCCGGTGAGCGCCGACGAGATCGCCGCCATGGAGCACCTCGGCACGATGGGGATCCCCGCGCAGGAGAAGGTGCTCAACGACCGCATGGACGGCACCGCGTGGATGTACGCGATCGCCGGCGTGCACCCGGTGGCCGGCCACTACGACGGCGGCGGCCACGTCGATCCGGACGCCGTGTACCTGGCCTTGCACTTCCGCGACTACGACACCGACCCCCGCGTGCGCGACGCCGTGCGGCGGCTGGACGTGCACCACGTGCTGGTGGGCAGCGGCACGATCCGCAAGGACACGCCGATCGCGCCCGGGCTGCAGAGGCTGGACGGGCTCGATTTCCTGCGGGTCGACTACCGGAATCCCGGTGCGGTGATCTACACGATCGTGAAGTGATTTTGTGAGCCTCGTGGCCGCGGCTGCCCCGGCCGCGGCCACGAGGACCTCCCATTCCCCAGCACCCCCGGGGTGCTCACGGGTGAGAAGAGCGGCCCGGTGAAGGACCGTCTCCCCCTCTTCTCACCTGCTTGACGCCCGGGTCGGGAAATCGGTTTCCCGGCGGGGATGAAGTCACCTGAACGGCCTAGCTGTCCTTGAGCGTGGGCAGCACGTTCTCCACAACCTGCTCCAGCACTGACTCGTGGCCCTCGTACGGGCCGCTCGAACGCGGCCAGTGCGCGATGACGTCGGTGAAGCCCAGCTCGCGCGAGCGTTCGACGGCTTCGCGGAACGCGTCGACGCTGCTCAGCGAGAAGACCGGCGCCGCGTCGAGGCTCAGGTAGCGGTGCACGGAGTCGCGCTCGCGGCCGGCGGCGTCGAGACGCTCGTCGAACACGCGGCTGAGCTCGGCGATGCCCTGCCACCACTCGTCGGTGGTCGCGCCGCCGCGGCCGGTGGTGGCCCAGCCGGCGCCGAAGCGGGCGGCCAGCGTCATCGTGCGCGGTCCGTTGGCCGCGACGACGAACGGCAGCCGCGGGCGCTGCACGGTGCCGGGGAGGTTGCGGGCGCCGTGGGCCTGGTAGTACTCGCCCTCGAAGTCGAAGCGGTCGGTCATCAGCAGTCCGTCGAGCGACTCGACGAACTCCGTGAAGCGGTCGGCGCGCTGCTTCGGCGTGAAGTCGGGCGCGCCGAGCACCTGCACGTCGTAGTTCTTCGAGTCCACGCCCGCGCCGACGCCCAGCACGAACCGGCCGTCGGACACGTCGTCGAGGGTGATCAGCTCGCGCGCGAACGGCACCGGGTGCCGCGCCACGGGCGACGCGACGAACGTGCCCAGCCGGATGGTGGACGTGACCATGGCGGCGGCCGTGAGGGTGGGCACGGCCGAGAACCACGGGCCGTCGACCAGGGATCTCCAACCCAGGTGGTCGTAGGTCCACGCGTGGTCGAAGCCGTACTCCTCGGCGGCCCGCCACTTGGGCTCGGCCGCCCACCAACGATCTTCCGGAAGGATCACGATGCCTGCTCGCACGAGGGTGGACGGTATCGGCAACCACCGACATTCGCTCGAAAGGGCGGTGCCCGTGCCCGGTTCGGGGACAATGGGCCAGTGGAGAAACCCCGCTTGATCGCGTCCGACGTCGACGGCACCCTGCTCGGCCCCACCGAGGTCCTTTCCGCCCGCACCATCGAGGTCGTGCAACGGGTACGCGCCGACGGCGTCCCGTTCGTCCTGTGCACCGGCCGGCCGCCGCGGTGGATCCCGCCGATCGCGGGGCCGTTGGAGCTGACGGGGTACGCGGTTTGTGCGAACGGCGCGGTGCTGCTGGATATCGCTTCTTCGGAGGTGGTGGCGGTGCACGGGCTGCTTTCGCCTGTGCTGTTGAACGATCTGGCCTCGGCGCTGGACAAGGCGCTGCCGGGGTGCCGGCTGGCGACGGAGCGGATCGGCACGGATGTCCGGAGCTTCGTGATCGAGCCGGAGTACCGGAACCCGTGGGGCGACGGCGAGGGCCGGACGGCTCCGCGCGCCGAGGTACTGGGGCACTCGGCGATCAAGCTGCTGATCAGCCACCGGGGCCTGGGGTCGGAAGAAATGGCGAGGGCGGCGCGGGCGGTGCTGGATGGGGCGGTGGACATCACCTACTCGTCTTCGGGCGGGCTGATCGAGCTGTCGGCGCACGGGGTCACGAAGGCGACGGGGTTGGCGGATGTGGCTGAGCGGTTTTCGGTGCCGGCCGAGCGGGTGATCGCTTTCGGTGACATGCCGAACGACGTGGAGATGCTGCAGTGGGCCGGGCACGGGGTCGCGATGGCAAACGGTCACCGCGCAGTGCTGGACGTGGCGGACGAGGTGACGGGGCCGGCTGCGGAGGACGGGGTGGCGCAGGTTTTGGAGCGGTGGTTTTAGGCGGTCTTGCCACTCGGTGTGGGATCTCGGTGGGATCTTGCCGCTGGCTTCGGCACTTGCCTGTGGTGACGGCGACTTGCCACTGGGCGATCTGTCTTGCCAACGGGCAGGACGACTTGCCGCTCACCGGCGCACTTGCCATGGCACGGGCCTAGCCACTCGAGGCCTGGCTTGCCACTTCACCAGCTAGTTGCCGCTTGCCGCTCCTACTTGCCAATCGACATGGCGACTTGCCATCAAGTGGCGAGCTTGCCGATCGACGTGGCCGATTGCCGCCGACATGGAGTGCTTGCCGATCGACATGGCGACTTGCCAGCCGCAGTGGCAAGTCAGTCCCGGGTGGCGGGGCGGGCGTCCAAAGCTGCGGCGTCCTCCGGGGTGGGGGCGGTGCCGCCGAGGTGGGAGGGGAGCCACCAGCGTTCGGAGGGCGTGGGGGATTCCGGGTAGTCCGCCTGGGCGCGGTCGAGGAGCTCCGACAGGCGGGAGCGCAGTTCGGCGGTCCCCGCTTCGCAGTCGTCCGCGAGCCCCGGGTGCATCGGGGCGCCGAGCAGGATCGAGATGGGCACGTGGCGCCGCGTGAGGTCCTTCGGGTGTCCCTTCGTCCACAGGCGCTGCGTGCCCCACAGTGCCATCGGCACGATGGGAACCCCGGCCTCCGCGGCCATGCGCACGGCGCCCGTCTTCAAGGCCTTCACCGTGAACGACCGGCTGATCGTCGCTTCAGGAAACACGCCGACGACCTCCCCCGCACGCAGCCGCGCGACGGCCTCCTCATACGAAGCCTGGCCGGCAGACCTGTCGACGGGGATGTGGTGCATGCCCCGCATCAACGGTCCCGCCACGCGGTTCGCGAAGATCTCGTGCTTGGCCATGAACCGCACCAGCCGCTTGGCCGGCCGGGCGCCCAGGCCGCAATAAATGAAGTCCAGGTAGCTGACGTGCGTGCACGCGATCACCGCCCCGCCGCGCGCCGGCACGTGCTGCGCGCCCTCGATGCGGATGCGGTTGTCCAGCACCCGGAACATCGTCCGCGCGGCAACCAGCACGGGCGGGTACACGAAGTCAGCCATACCGCGAGGCTACGGGACCGTAGGTTTTTCGCGGCTACTCAAAGTGATCGTCGGCACGAAACCCGTCATTCGGGAACTTTCGCCACGGCCGGACAACAGCCGAGCACCACCGCCACCAGCGTGCAGAACAACGCGACAACCTGGTGCTTCACGTTCTCGATCCCGTCGCCCAACGCGGCCACGACGAACTGGCCCACCGCAGTCGTCAGGAGGAGCGCGAGGGCGACGCCCAGCGCAGCCCTCCGATGTCGCCACGCGCGCCAACCGACGAGGAGCCACACGGGCAGCAAGGCGAACAAGTCCAGGGGCGCCAGCAACCCCGTCAGGCCAGACCACAGTGGCACCCGGTACTCCTGCGCCGCCGGCGGCAAGCCGGCCGAAGCGTCGAAGGAGGCCAGGTACGGAGGGCGCGCCGTGAGCAGATCGCCGGCCGCGCGGTTCAAAATGCCCACGGTGCGGTCCGGGTGCGTGGCGAACCACTCCACGACGTTGCGCCGGCTCAAGCGGTCGCGGTACTGCGCGTACTGCGGATCCAACGTCACGGGATGCGGGTGCCACCAGCCATTGCCCGCGTACTGCGCAAAGGAAGCCGGCAGGCCGAGAGCCGCCAGATCCGCGGCCGTGTCGTGGTGGCCGTCGATGATGTTCAGGAACACCGTGTTCACCATGTTGATGTCGCGCGAGTCGTCGCCGGGTCGGGCAGACGCCGTGCCGTCGGGAGCGACAGCCGGGGCGACGGCCGTCTGAGCCCACCAGGTCCCGCCGGCCAGAGCGAGAACCACCAGAACCCCCGGTACCCAACGCGAACGCGTCACCAGCAGCACCGCGATGACCAGCAACGGCAAGACCATCAACGTCTGCACCTTGGCGTTCACCGCCATCAACCCGCCGACGACGGTCACCGCGGCGCCGACCCATAGCCACCGTCGTCCCATCAGCAGCAGGCCGCCGACGGCCAGCAAAATGCCGAGAAAAGCCGTCCCCTCGCCCAAAGTCGAAGAGAAATAGCCGAAAAACGCCGAATCCGCCACCACCAGTAGCAAACCGACGGCCACGGGCAAGCGCACCCGCGGCCCGTACGGCAACCCGGCCACCACCACGGCCACCGCTGCCGCGGCGACAACCGAAGAAATCACGCCGAGCGCGACCAGGCTCAGCTCCGACCGCGACCCGAACCCGACCGCCAGCCGGGCGAGCCAGCTCTGGCTCAGCTGGTACGTCGGGTCGCAGCCGCCGGGTGTGGCCTCGTACACCAGGTGGACGTACTGCTCCGGCTTGCTGGTCCACGTGATGCCGGCACCGCACAGGACGCGGAATCCGTCGCCGTTGTCGGACATGGACACGGGGCGCGGCACGAGAAAGCGCACCAGCAACACGGCCAGGGACACGCCGAAGACCCCGAACCCGAAGGCCGTGGACCGGCGCGCCACCGTCATCCCGGGCACGATACGTACTGGAAGTCCGGCGCTCGATCGAGGTAGTCGATGAGCAGGCTGGCCTCGTCTGCGCGCGGGTACACGGAGATCCAGAACGGCGTGCCGGTGCGGCGGAACGTCGCGACGCGGTACCAGGCGCGGGTGTCGGCGGCGCAGTGCTGGGTCTTGGCGTAGCCGGATTCCTCGGGGACGGCCACCGTTGCGCGCATCAGGTTGGTGCCCACCAGCAGCCGCGAGCCCGCGCGGCTGGCGATGGCACCCGGCGCGCCGGCGCTCACCACGGAGCCGGGCGGCAGGTACGAAGCGAGCCAGTCGCCGACTTCCGCGAGCTGCGCGCTGTCGGTGTGCCACGCCCGCACGCTCTTGAGCACGTCCGGGCTCACCACCGACACGAGCACCGCGAACCCGGTCAGCACGGCCGCCACCACCGGCACCAGATGCGACACCGTGCGCGGCTTCGGTGACGGGTTCGCGGCCGTCAGCACGCCGTACGCGCCCACCGAAGCCACGGCCAACAACGGCGGCACAGGCACGAGCAGCCGCCACGACGGGCCGGTGTCGCCGTCGAGCACGACCACGAAAACCGTGAAGCACAAGGCCAACGCGAACAGCAGCCACAGCGCCGCGCGCGGTTCGGCCGCGCGTTCGGGCGTGCGCAGTGCGAGCAACCCCACCACAGCGGCAACGGCAAGCACCAGGAAACCCAGGTGTGCCAGTGAAAATCCCGCGAGGTAGCGCCAGTCGGGGCCGAGGACGCGCACGGCGGAGTCGGGCAGGAAGTGGTGGTAGTACGTGGCGCGCCAGGCCGTCCACGGCACGAGGAACACCAGCGCGCCCAGCACGTAACCCGCCGGCGTCCACCAGTCGTGCCGGCCGCGCGCGGCGGCGAGCGCCAGCCACAGCCCCGCGGCGACGACGAGCGCCAGACCTTCCGGCCGGGTCATCACCGCGCCGGCCACGAGAACCCCCGCCACCACGGACCGGCGTGCGACCAGCGCGTAGGCCACGGCCAGCACCAGCAGCACGAACATCGGCAGCTCGGTGCCCGACGGCCCGTACACGGCGAGGCCGCTCGCGCCGGCCGTCAGCACGGCCGCCGCGACACCGATCGCGGGCTGCGGTTCCGCGCCTTCCGGCAGCGCGAGGCGCACGATGCGATTGGTGAGGAAGTACGCGAGAAGAACGCACCCCAACACCGCGACAACACCCAGTACAACGGCCGATGTCGGGATATCCGCGCCGAATGCCGCGCGCGGCAACGCGATCACCACGAGCCACAGGAAATTCGCGTAACCCTCGGTCCGGTCACCGGGATTGAACACGGGCCCGTTGCCGTCGGCGATGTTCTGCGCATAACGGAAGGTGACGAGTGCGTCTTCGGTCACGGTGGCGAACAACAGCTGGTGCACCAGCGAAAACGCGAGCACGAGCACCACCACGAACGCCCGCCACCCGGCGTCGGTGGCGATCCGGCGCCAGGTCGCGACGACGAGCGCGCCGAGCACCAGCCAGCCCCCCACGACCGCGTAGACCACGCGACCCCCTGCCTCCAGCCCCCGACCGGTCCCCACCGGCCGCCACCCCGACGCCACCCGCTGTCACGGTGAATCCCCGCGACGAAACCTCACTTTCGGGTGAGCAATTGGCCGGAATACACAGCGTTGTCTTGCGGTTCCGGCCGTCACTTCACACCGGTCCAGTCAATCGCTTCCCTACGCTTCTCGGACATAAGCCGTTCGGGTGTATATCGGGCCAGCTAATCTGTGACTCCGATTCCGATCCGCGACCCGGAGGTACCGAGCGGATCCGTCACAGCCGAGGAAGTCTGTTGCCGAGCGAACCCACGCTGCTGTCCGATGTGGCGAGTCTCGCCGTCCTGCTGCTCGTGGTCGGTCTGCCCGGGGTGCTCACCGGCCTGGCCGCGGGCCTGCGTGGCTGGGTGCTCGCCGGGCTCACGCCGCTGCTGAGCTACGCGATCGGCGGTCTCGCGGGGCCGTGGACCGCGGCGATGGGGCTTCCGTTCAACACGCTCACGTTCTGCGTGACCACTGTGGTCTTCGTGGCTGTCGCGTTCGGACTGAGGCGGCTGACGGTGCGGCGCCGGCCGCCGGTGGCGGAACCGCGGGTGTGGTCCGCGCGCGGGCAGTGGGGCGTGATCGGGTGCCTGCTGCTGGCGACGGGGCTCGGGTTCTACGCCGCCGTGCGCGGCATGGGACACCTCGGCGCGATGGCGCAGGGCGGTGACGCGCCGTACGCGGCCAACGGCGTCCGCTACATCGCGACCACCGGCGACGGCAGCCTGTTCGGCATGGGCACACTCAACTGGTACGGCGACGCCCACCCGCCCTTCTACCCCAACGCGTACCACCTGCTCGCCGCGATCCAGTACTCGCTGACCGGTGAGTCGTCGATCCCGCTGACGCTCGACGTGAACACCGTCGTGCTGCCGGGTCTGCTGGCGCTGTCGCTGGTCGTGCTGGTGCGCGAGTTCCGCGGCCGCGCGGTGCTGGCCGGCGCGGTGGCGCTCGTGTCGGCGGCACCGGTGATGAGCACGTACGAGTCGATGAACCGCGGGCCGCTGTTCCCGTTCCTGCTGGGGCTCGCTTTGACGCCGCTCGCGGCCGTGGTGCTGCGGCGCTACCTGGAGCGCGTGGCGCCCGACACCGGGTTCCTGCTGGTCGCGGCCGCGGTCGGGCTGCTGTGCATCCACTCGTCGACGCTGTTCGGCGCGATCCTGTTCGCCGGGCCGCTGCTGCTGCAACGCTGGTTCTCCCCGGGCCGGCGCTGGCACCGCTTCGGCCACGACCTGCTCGCGCTGCTGCCGATCGCGGTGGCGTCGGTGCTGGTGGCGTGGCTGCAGCTGTTCGGCGCGCTCGGCCTGGCCAACGGCAGCCTGCCGTACTTGGGCTGGCCGAGCGAGTACCGCGCGAGTACCGCGATCGGCGCGTTGCTGGGCTTCCAGCACTGGGAACCGCATCCGCAGCTGTGGCTTTCCGCGGCGTTGCTGATGGGCTTCATCTTCTTCCGGCGGCTCGGCGACCTGCGGTGGATCGGCGTGACGGCGCTGATCACCGGTCTCGCGTACGCCGCCGTGTCGTCGTCGAACTTGCCGCTGGTGATGGCGTTTTCGCGACCGTGGTGGGACGACCCGTACCGTTTCGTTTCGATGGCGATCGTGCCGCTGTCGTTCATCGCGGGCCACGGCGTGGCGTCAGTGCAGCAGTGGCTCGGCGAGCACCTGCCGCCGCGCGTGCCGTCGGTGATCCTGGCGGTGCTCGTACTGCTGGGCTTCGTGGGCGCGACGAAGGGCCTGTACGCGTTATCGAACAGCGACCGCGTCGCCTCCGGCTACCGCTCCGCGAACCCCCGCGACCAGAACATCACGCCCGGCGAGGAAGCCGCGATGGTCCAGCTCGGCCACCTCGCGGCCCCCGGCGAGTGGGCGATGAACGACCGCCTCGACGGCACGGTCTGGACGTATGCCCTCACGGGCGTCCGCACCGTCGCCGCCCACGACGACGGAACATCTCCCCCTTCGGACGCGCTGTACCTGGCGTGGAACTTCCGCGAGTACGAGACGGACCCGGCGGTGCGCTCGGCAGTCCAGCGGCTGAACATCCACTGGGTGATCCAGGGCCGGCCGATGGCGCCGCCGAACCCGCCGTACGCGTCGCCGGGGCTGGTAGGGCTGGCCGGGTTGCCGTTCTTGGAGCAGGTGTACCGGAACTCGGACGCGGTGATTTACCGGTTGAAGGGCTGAGGCGGCGGGTTTTTCAGCCGGCTGAGGTCCGGACCGCAGCCGGCCGGCGACCAGCCGCGTCAGGCGGCGGCGACCGTGCGGCGGTTCGTGGCCCAGGCCGCGCTCGCGGCGAAGCCCGCCGTGAGGAGGTCGGCGACCGTGAACATGACGCGCGAGGCCACGGCGAAGGCGGTGGCCTGGCCGACGGTGAGGCCGCTGGCCGTGAGGACGGCGACCTGGGCCACCTCGCGGACGCCGATGCCGCTGGGCAGGATGAAGGCGAAGGTGCCCACGGTCATCGCGACGGCCATGGCGCCGACGCAGAGCACGAAACCGTTGAAGCCCGGCGCGCCGACGGAGTTGGCGAGCAGCCAGAGGTGCACGCCCTGCAAGACCCAGGCCAGCGTCGACGCGCCGAAGGTCTTGAGGACCACAGCCCAGCTCAGGGGGCGTTCGAGGGGCGGGCGGCGCAAAATTTTCAGCACCAGCGAAGTGCCCCACGTCAGCACCCGCGGGTGAAGCAGCGCCAGGCCGACCGGGATGAGCACGAACAGCCACATCGCGCGCGGGCTGTTGCTGAACACCGCCGGCGCGGCCAGCAGCGACACGACCAGCGCCGACACGACGCCGACGCCCAGCTGGATCAGCGAACCGGTGAAAATTCGGGCCCGCGCGAGGCCTGCTTTTCGCCCGAGCTCCATCTGCAGCAGGTACGCCCACACGGAACCCGGCACGTACTTGCCGAGCGAGCCGACCAGGCAGATCTGCGCGCCACGGATGTAGCCGATGGGTTTGCCGAGGTCGTCGACCAGGACTTGCCAGCCCCAGGTCGACACCATGATCGCCAGCACCAGCGCGGCCAGGCTGAGCACCGACGACTGCCAGGCCACATCGGACAGCGTGTGCCAGAACTCGGTCCAGTTGTCGGTGAGCGCCTTGGCCGCGAAGACGACCACGAGCACGATGGCAATCCACCGCACCGCGTCGAGGATCTTCGCCTTGGTGGACTTCTTCGGCTGCGCAGGAGCCGGAGAGTCCTCCTCAGGCGTTCGAACGGTCGTCACTGACCAGTCTCCTCACAACGCAACACAGACGCATCACCGCTGGTCAGGTCTGCACCGTGACCAGACGGCTGAACTCGGCAAGCAGATCGTAACCGTCCCAGACGCCCGCGAACGTCAACGCCGACCCGAACGGAACCACCCGATCGACACCGCGCCCGGCCAGTTCCGTCACGAACTCCAGCAGCTCGTCGCGGGTAAATCCGAACTGGGCAACGGTCTGGTCCTTTCGCAGGACCAGCGGCACGAGTTCACCCAAGGAGGCGAGGTGCGCGTTGGCGAAAGTGCCGGCGCCGAGCCACTCGCGCGGCATCACGGTGGCGTCGGTGAGCTCCAGCGTCGCCAGGGAATTTCCGTCGAAAGAGATCGCCGACACGAGCCCGTCGACTGCCGCGCCGTAGGCCGACACGCGCTTCTGCACGGCCATCGCCGGCTCGGTCACGTGCTGCTTGGCCTCGAGCACCGACGCCAGCAGCGCCCGGAACTCTTCGCCCGCCACGCGCGCACCGTCGGCGTCGCCGACCCAGAACACCGCCCGCGGCGACGAGCACGCGGCCTGGTCGAACCAGTACGAGTCGTTGTAGAAGCCCTCGGCCGCGGCCCGCCGCTGCTCCGGCGTGGCCTCCTGCCAGCCGCGCACCGACGCGACGGCGAACGACGAGCGGTCCGGGAACGTGAGGTCGCGCGCGTGCGGCGCCAGCGGGTACTTGCGCAGGGCGGCGACGGAACCGTCGCCGCCCCAGATCACGCGCAGGTCGGCGGCCAGTGACAGTGCGCCGCTGATCTCGTCGCTGCGGTCGTAGGTGACCATGCGCTGGGTCGCGCGGATGGTCGCCGCGGTCTCCGGCGACACGTCGTCCAGCGCCGCGTTCAACGCCTCCAGCACGGCCTCCGCCGCCCCCGCCGAGCGGGACGACACGCGCACGACGTTCGGGTTGCCCGCCAGCGCCGAAAGGGCCCACGAGTACACGAAGATCGTGTCGACGTTGGCCGGCGGCACGTGGAACACAAGACCGCGCGGGAACCGCAGCGAGTCGCCGGAAGTTTCCAAAGTGGACAGTGCTTTCGCGAGCTCTCCCTTGCGCAGGAAGAAACCCAGCGAGGCCAGCTCCGGGTAACGCCGCGCGAGGGCGGGCGCGAGGAGCTTGCGGGCGAACTTCGTGACGAACTCGACCACGCGCGGGTCGCCGACGGTCAGCCGGCCACCCGGCGGTTCGGCGCGCACCTCGGCCAGCAGCGAACCAACCTCGACCGGCTCCGCGACAGGGAACCGCTGCTCCAGATACGTCATGCGGCCGCCCCCGAGAACGTGTCCGAACAACCCCGCGCCTCGGCCTTCGGCAGCCGCCCCAGCACCGAGAAGTGCTTGCCGGGCCAGTCACCGTCGTCGATGCCGTTGTACACACCGAGGTCCTCGGTCAGCAGCACGTGCCCCGGGTACGAGCGCGGCAGCGTCGAGACGACCTCGATCACACCCGGCTTGCCCACCGGCTGCTCGCGCCACGTCTCCGGGTCACGGATCACGACGTCGGCGAAATCCGGGCAGTAGAGGGAGTTCCCCGACGGTCCTTCGAGGAACACGGTGCCGATCTGCTCGATCATCCCGTAGTAGTTGTGGATCCGCGCGAGGCCGGTGTCCTCTTTGAACCGACGGCGGAACTCGGTGTTGTCCACGGCGCGGTCGATCAGCTTCTTCCAGCCACCGGAGTGGATCAGGATGCCGTTGGAGAGATCAAGCCCGTGGTCGCGCGCCACCTCGTACAGGTAGAGCCACACCATGAACGTGAACCCGAAGATCAGGAACGGCTTGTCCCCGTACTCGGCGAGGAACTTCTTCACGGCCTCGACATCGGGCTGGTCGTTCTCGTCGAGCACGTACGTGTGCTTGCGGCCGAAGTTGGCCATGCCCAGCACGCCGGCGCCGCGAGCGGAGAACGAGCGGCGGTTCTTGATGATGCCGATGGTGTCGACCATCAGCATCGGGAGCCGCTCGCCGCCGAGGACTTCCTGCAGCGTCGCGCCGAGCTGCTTGGTCTGCGCGCCCGCCGCGTCCTTGTCCAGATAGATGCGCGACGCGCCGGCGCCGGTGGTGCCCGAAGACGTGAGCGTCTTGAACACCTCGGCGTCGGGGATGGACTTGAGGTCGTGAGTCTTGAACATGCGCACCGGCAGCCACGGCAGGTCCGCGATCGTGGCGAACGGCGCGTTCGGCGCGATTCCGAGCGACGTCAGGATCCGGTCGTAACCCTCGGAGCTCGCACGGTGGTGCGCGGTCAGCTCCGCGAGCTCGGGAAGCAGCTGCGCCTCCCGCTCGGCCTGCGAGCGCGTGAACACACTCATACCCGTCCTTCCAACGACCGGTAGTCGATCTTCCCGCTGGCCAGCAGCGGCACCGTGTCGATCGGCCGCACGTCGAACCCGCTGGTGTGCAGGTGCAGCCGCTCCGACAACGCGCGCGACGCGTCCTTGCAGATCGCCTTGGCGCCGTCGCCCTCGGGCAGCTCGGCCCACAGCACGACCTTGTCGCCCGCCGGCACGGCCGCCACCACGTCGATGCCCACCGCGGCCTGGCGCACGGCGTGCTCCAAGTCGTCGAGGCTCACGCGGTTGCCGAACACCTTGCCGATGCGCTTGAGCCGCCCGGTGATGAACAGGTACCCCTCTTCGTCGAGGTACCCGAGGTCACCAGTGGCGAGCTGCCCGCCGCACTCGTCGCCCGCGGCCAGGCCGGCCTCGTCGTCGGCGTAGCCCATCATCACGTTGGGTCCACGGTAAACGACCTCACCGACGATCTTGGGGTGCTTGGTCTCGATCCCGTCGTCGCGGCGGACGGAGAACGCGCCGCCGGGCAGCGCGGGGCCGGCGGAGCCGATCTTGTCGGCGAGGCGCTCGGCGGGCACGGTGGTCATGCGCGGCGAGGCCTCGGTCTGGCCGTACATCACGTACATCCGGCCGCCGACCGCGCGCATCTTGTCGTTGAACTCGACCACGAGCTCGTCGCGCAGCTTGCCGCCGGCCTGCGTGAGCGTGCGCAGCGTCGGGTACTTCGCGGGGTCGAACTTGAGGCGCCGCAACATTTCGTAGTGGTACGGCACGCCGGACAGCGACGTGATGCCGTATTCGTTCACCGCGTCCCAGAATCCGCGGCCGAGCACGCCCGACGCTTCGATCACCACGGTCGCGCCACGCACGAGGTGCGAATTCAGCACTGAAAGGCCGTAGCTGTAGTGCAACGGCAGGCAGGTGGGGGCGATCTCGTCGGCGTCGACGCTCAGCACTTCGGCGATCGCCTCGGCGTTGGCGAGCAAACCGGTGCGCGAGAGCCGAACGAGCTTGGGGTTGCCGGTGGAACCACTCGTCGGCAGCAGCACGGCGAGGTCGGGGTGCGGCTTCACGCCGTCGGCCGACTCGCGTACCCAGTTCTCGCCGGACGCCGTGTAGCCCTCGGGCGCCGGGGCGTCCGGCGCGGCCAGCACGGCGGCGGGCCGGAACCGCGTGATCAGGCCCGCGAGCACGTCGGCGTCGAGCGCCGGGTCGATCAGCGCCACCGCGCGGTGGGCCTCGACGGCGCCGAGGTACCGCAGCACGCTCACCAGGTCGACGGACATCCGCGCGAACAGCACACCTGCCGGCAGCTCGTCGAGCGCGGCCGCGACGCGCGCGACCTCCGCGTCCAGCTCGTCGCCCGCCAGCGTGCGGCCCCCGGCCGCGTCGACCAGCCGGGCACCCGCACCCCACAGCGTCACAGCACCAAGCCTCCGTCGATCCCCAGCACCTGTCCGGTGATGAACGCGGCGTCGTCGCTCACCAGGAACCGGATCGCCTTCGCCACGTCCTCGGCGGTCCCGAGCCGGCCCAGCGGTGTCTTCGCGACGTTGTCCGCCTTCGCGTCCTCGGACAGCCCCGAGGTGAGGTCCGTCTCGATCACGCCGGGCGCCACCGCGTTCACGCGGATGCCCGAGCGGCCGAGCTCCTTCGCGGCCGAGCGCGCGATGTTGGCCACCGCCGCCTTCGACGCCGCGTACACGGTCTGACCTGCGCTTCCGTACTGGCCCACCACGGAGGCGAGCACCACGATCGCGCCGGATTTTTTACGCATCATCGCCCGCGCCGCGGCCTGCACGGTGTGCAGCGTGCCGGCGACGTTGGTGGCCAGCGTGGTGTCGACGAGCTCCTCGCGGATCATGCCGAGGAGCGCGTCCTCCATGATCCCGGCGTTGGCGACCACGACGTCGAGCCTGCCGTGCTCCTTCGCGACCCCGCGGACGACCGTCGACACGGCCTTGGCGTCGGTGACGTCGAGCGCGAGACCGGCGGCGGCACCGGCGGCTTCCGCGGCTGCCTTCGCGCGGGCCTCGTCGCGGCCGGTCAGGACCACCGTGGCGCCGGCCTCGACCAGGGCGCGCGCGGTGGCCAGGCCGATCCCGCGCGTACCGCCGGTCACCAGCGCGACGCGCCCGGTGAGATCAGTCATTCTTCGACTTCAGCTCGGTCACCATGTCCACGGCGACCTTGAAGCTCGACATGTCGATGACCTGGTCGGTGTCGAACTCGACGTCGAACTCGTCCTCGATGGCCGCGACCAGTGCCATGTGGCCGACCGAGTCCCACGCCTCGATGTCGCGGTACTTCAGGTTCTCGACGTCCACATCACCGTCGAGGTCGAGCGCCTCTACGAAGACCTCGCGCAGCTTGGGGGCGACTTCCGACATTTCAACGCTCCTAGTGCTCGTCGCGCGGGCGGGCGTCCCACGCTTTGACCAAGGTAGAGAGGTCGCCGGGCAGACGGTCGGCCAGCCCATCCTCCGGGAGGCCCTCCTTGCCCTTCAGCCACGGCCCCAGTGCCTCGATCGTGGCCTCGTCCAGACCTCGGCGGGACAGGCCCACGACGTTCACGCCGGTGACGCGCGCCGGGTTGCCCACGGCGATCGTGAACGCGCCCACCTCGCGCCGCACGGCCGAGGCCATGCCGACCATCGCGCCGGGACCGACCACCACCTTCTGGTGCAGGATCGCGCCCATGCCGAGGTTGGCGCCGTCCCAGATGTGGCAGTGGCCGCCGGTGAGCACGTTGGACGCGATGGTGACGCCGGAGCCGACCAGGCAGTCGTGGGCGATGTGGGAGCCGCGCAGGTAGTAACCGTCGCTGCCGAGCGTGGTGGTGCGCCAGGTGCCCTGGTGGACGGTCGCGTACTCGCGGATGCGGTTGCGGCTGCCGATCACCACGCCGTGACCGTCGGCGGCCGCGTCGCCGGTCGGGGCGGTGTCCCACCCAGCGGGGTGTTCACGGCCACGGTCCTCGCCCGGCGTGCCGATGGTCACGTGCGGGCCGATCCAGTTGCCGTCGCCGATCCTGGTCGGGCCGACGATCACCGTGTACGGTCCGATCACGTTGTCGTCGCCGAGCTCGACGCCTTCGCCGATGATCGCGGTGGGGTGGATTCGGTTGGTCCCTGGCCTCGCGGCCTGAGCGTCAGACACAGCGGTGATCCGTTCCGTTTCCGTTTCGTACGCTGCCGCTGTCGGGTCCGAGCGGCCTGGGGTCTGGGGCAGGCGGCGGCGCCCGGTAACGTGTGGCCCGCGTTCACGCAAGGCGCGGCCGGGCGCAGAACCGGCGGCTCTCCGGCCTCGCGGCCTGAGCGCACTGCACTGTACCGGACGCATCGAAATCGCCTGCCGAGAGAGACTGCCGATGATCCCCATTACCGTGGTCGACGTCCGTGACGCGGAAGACCTCGTCGTCGAGGTGCTGCGATCCGGCGCCATCGCACAGGGGCCGATGGTCAAGCGCTTCGAGGACGCCTTCGCGCACGTCGCGGGCACGAAGCACGCCATCGCCGTGAACAACGGCACCACCGCGTTGGTCGCCTCACTGCAGGCGCTGGACCTGGCACCGGGTGACGAGGTGATCACCACGCCGTTCACGTTCGTCGCGACGCTGAACGCCATCCTCGAGGCCGGCGCCACCGTCCGATTCGCCGACATCCGGCGCGACGACTTCGCGATCGACCCCGACGCCGTGGGCGCCGCCGTCACGGACCGCACCAAGGTCCTGATGCCGGTGCACCTGTACGGCCAGACGGCGGACATGGGCAAGCTCGCCCCGCTCGCCGCCGAGCACGGGCTGCAGGTCATCGAGGACTCGGCGCAGGCGGTCGGCGCGTCGTTCGAGGGCCGCGCCGCCGGCTCGTACGGCATCGGCTGCTTCTCGCTGTACGCGACGAAGAACGTGACCACCGCCGAGGGTGGCGTGATCACCACCGACGACGACGTGCTGGCCGACAAGCTGCGCGTGCTGCGCAACCAGGGCATGCGCGCCCGCTACCAGTACGAGATGGCCGGCCACAACTACCGGATGACGGACCTGCACGCGGCCGTCGGCATCCCGCAGCTGGAGAAGCTCGACCAGCTCACCGCGGCCCGCCAGGCCAACGCGAAGCGGCTGTCCGAGGGGCTGGCGGGCACTCCGGGCCTCGACATCCCGCAGGTGCTGCCGGGCCGTGAGCACGTGTGGCACCAGTACACCGTGCTCGTGGGCCCGCACGCGATGCTCTCGCGCGACGAGCTGGCCGCCTCGCTCACCGAGCGCGGCATCGGCAACGGGATCTACTACCCCAAGATCGTGTTCGACTACGACTGCTACCGCGGCCACCCGCTGATCCCGGGCGCCGACGTGAACGACTTCCCGGTGGCCACGGCCGTCGCGGCGCAGGCGCTTTCGCTGCCGGTGCACCCGCACCTGACCGACGCGCAGCTCGACAAGATCATCGAAACGGTTCGCGAGGTGCTCGGCGCATGACCCACCGCATCGCCCTGATCGGCACGGGCAACATGGGCTCGCTGCACGCGCGCGTGCTGGCGGCCAACGAGCGCGTGGACCTCGTCCGCGTGATCGACCCGCGCGAGGAAGCCGGCCGCGCCGTCGCCGAGCGCTACGAGACGCAGTGGACGCCCGAGCTCGGCTCACTGTCCGATGTGGACGCCGTGGTGCTCGCGTCGGCCACCGAGGTGCACTACGACCTCGCGCAGGAGATCCTCGGCCAGGGCAAGCCGATGCTCGTCGAGAAGCCCGTGTGCAACAGCTTCGAGCTGTCGCAGGAGATCGTGGCGCTCTCGGAGCAGAAGGACGTGCCGCTGATGTGCGGCCTTCTCGAGCGCTACAACCCCGCCGTGATGACGGCCCGGGCGCTGGTCAACGAGCCGGTGCACTTCATGGCCCGCCGCCACGGCCCGTACGCGCCGCGCATCAAGACCGGCGTCGCGTGGGACCTGCTGGTGCACGACGTCGACCTGGCGATCCAGTTCTTCGGCGGCGCCACGCCGGCCCGCGTCACCTCGGGTGCCGGCTACTTCCACCCGAGTTCGGTCGAGGGCGCGGAGGACGCCATCGAGACGGTGCTGTCGTTCCCGACCGGCCTGGCCACGGTGTCGGCTTCGCGGCTGGGACAGAAGAAGGTGCGTTCGCTGGTCGTGTCCGAACTGGACCGGCTGATCGAGATCGACCTGCTGCGCCGCGACGTGACGATCTACCGCCACGTGTCGCACGACTCCGTGACACCGGACGGCCTCGGTTATCGGCAGCAGACCGTGATCGAGATCCCGGAGCTGGTCACCGCGCGCGAGCCGCTGGCCACGCAGCTGGACCGGTTCCTGGACCTGCTCGAGGGCAAGATCGACGCCGCCGTGGAGCGCGACCTGATCCTGCCGTCGCACCACGTGGTGGCGCAGGTGCTCACGCAGGCCGCCGCTTAGCTTTTTCGGTAAGGCGGTTTTTCGGTAAGACGGAGTCACTTGGTGAGGCGGGTGCCGTCCTTGCCGTACGCGACCAGCGGGGTCAGTACGGCGGGGTCGGGCACTTCACGCTGGTCGAACCAGAACACGACCACGCGGGGGTCCACGCTCCACGCCGCCGTCTGCGCCACCACCGGCTTGCCGTGCACGGTGCTGACGATCTTCACGGCGGGCCCGGAGAAGTAGCCGTACACGGGCACCCAGGTGCCGCCGGCTGCCATGCCGCCCGCGGTGGCGTGGAAGCCGAACGAGCGGTCGGCGCCGCGGATCTCGTTGCTGGCGTAGAGCGACAGGTAGCCGGTCTTGGTCTGGACCGCGGCCATGATGCCGAAGTGGACGTCGGGCAGGGCCGCGTTGTCGTCGATCTTGGTCGCGTAGAAGACGAGCTCGCCGCCGGCGGCGGTCTTGATGCCGGTGTGGATGACGTCGCCGTAGGGCTGGGTCGCCGAGTTCGGCACCTGGTCGATCGCCGACGTCGGCGGTGGCGAGGTGGTCGGCAGGGCGCCGTCCGACGCGACCGGGCCGCTGGTCGCCGGGGCCGGCGGCGCGGCGGCGGGCACCTGCGTCGGCTCGGCCGGCGTACGCAGAGCGACGGCGCCGAACACGATCCCGACGACGGCGGCCACCGCGGCGGCCGCTCCTGCGCCCGTGGCGATCCTGCGCCGTCGACGGATGCGTCGGCCCTCGGTGATGATCCGGCCCAGGTCGGGCGCGGCGAACGGCTGGTCAGGCTCTTCGCGCAACGCGGAGCGCAGCTTGTCGAGGTCGTTCACCGCCCGCTCCCTCCGATCAGCACGTCTTCCGGCCCGGCGTCCACCCGCAGCTTCGCGAGCGCCCGCGAGTTCGTGCTCTTGACGGTACCCACCGACACGCCCAATTCATCGGCGACCGCCTGTTCCGGCAGGTCGAAGAAGTGCCTGAGCACCACCACGGCCCGTTCGCGGCCCGTCAGCCGCGCCAGCGCGGACGTCAGCCACTCGCGCTGCGTCACGGCCTGCGCGACGTCCTGGCTCGTCGGCCGCTCCGGCACTTCCTCGGAGGCGTACTCGCGCAGCGGGCGCCGCCAGCCGTCGATCACGTGGTTGACCAGCACGGTCCGGGCGTACGCGTAGGCGTCCTTGCGGCGCACGCGCGACCAGGCGGCGTAGGTGCGGGTGAAGGCGGTCTGCGCAGCGTCCTCGGCCTGGTGGCGGTCGCCGGTCAGCAGGTACGCCGCGTGCGTGAGCCGATTCGACGAGGCCTGCACGAACTCGACGAACTCGTCGTCACTGCGCGCCACCCGCGTACCCCCGATCTCCACGTCTACGGGACGGCTGGGTGCACGCCAGGTTGCTGCCGCTAGAGCTTTTGCGTCCGCCCGGCGACAAGCGCGTCCAGGTCGAGCACGACGGGCATACCCGCGACGTCGAGCTCGATTTTGCCGGAGTGCTCGCCGAAGTTCTCGTAGTCGCCGTCGACAAGACGATAGGTGATCATGCTGACGGGTGCGTCGAGATCGATGATCCAGTAGTGCTCGATCCCGGCGTCGGCATACTCGAAGTGCTTGGTGACCTGGTCGGTGCGCTTGGTGCCCTCGGACAGGATCTCGACGACCAAGAGGGCATCTTCGGCACGCACTCGCGCCGGGTTTTGGTCGGCCACGGAAGCTGAAGTGACCAGCACATCCGGCACGCGCACGGTGGGCGGAACCTCGTTGAGCAGTAGTTCCACTTCGTTGCCCGCGCTGAAGCCTGGTGCGAGCTGCTCGTCGAGCAGGTACGTGATCCGCGCAATCGAACGCTGGTGGAAAAAGAACGGGCGCGGCGACACAGCGAGAACCCCTTCGACGACTTCGACATGGAACTCCGAGGTCTCCGGAAGTTCCGCCCAGTCGTCGAGGGTCAGGAGGTGGTGAGGCCACTCGAGGGCGCTCATGGAAACTCCTTCACTTTCAGTGACCGGAACAGTGATCAAGACTACCGTCCGCGTTCACCGGTCACCTCAAGGCTACCCGCTGAAGTCTCCCGCCGGGGAGCCCCAGCCGGAGGCGTCGTCCAACAGGCCGCGGCGGCGGGCGTTCTCCGCGCGCACCCGTTCCACTTCGGACTGGATGTACTCCTCGTCGTAGCGCTGGAACACGCGCGCGGGGTTGCCGGCGACCAGGGTGCGCGGCGGGACGTCCTTGGCCACCACCGAGTTGGGCTGCACGGTGGCGAAGTCGCCGATCGTCACGCCGGCCATGATGACGACCAGGCCGCCGATGAAGCAGCCCTTGCCGATCTTCACGGGTTTGCGCTCGATGAGGTCGCTGCCGGAGTGGTTCTGCAGCGTCATGTTCGCGAGCCAGCTCGAGTGCGTGAAGATGAGCGTGTTGAGGCCGATGCTGGTGTGCTCGCCGATCTCCAGGCCGCCGCTCGCGTCGAGGGCCGCGCCTTCGCCGATCCAGCAGTGCTCGCCCATGGTGAGGTTCTCGGGGCTGATGATCTTCACGCGCTCGCGCACGCGGCACGTCGAAGGCAGCCCGTAGAACGCCGCCCGCTCGGCGTCGTTCAGGTACTGCGAAACGAGGTCGTTCATGATCATCGGCCGCAGGCGGTTGCTGCGGTCGTCATCGAAGAACATCGTCGTCCGCCACCATTTTCGTGAACACGCGCAGGTGTTCTTCGGCCACCACGTCGAGGCCGAAATTGGCCCGGACCATGGCGCTTTCCCGCTGTGCGATCCGTTCCCTCAGCGAAGGGTCGTCGAGCAGCGACAGCACGGTCGTCTCCACGGCCTCGGCGTCGTCCGGGCGCACGAGCAGGATGTTCTCGCCGTTGCGCAGCTCGATGCCCGGGTAGTTGTCCTCCGTGACCGACGCGATGGTGGCCGTGCCGGACAACATCGCCTCCAGCGACGCGGTGCCGCAGCCGCCGTTGAGGTCGTGGGTCACGATGTCGGCGGCCGCGAAGTACGCCGGCACGTCTTCCTTCGGCACCGCGCCCGTCACGACCAGGGCTTCGGCCACGCCGAGCTCTTCGGCGCGCTTGAGGAACGCGTCGTGGTAGACGCGCCCGACGATCACCACGCGCACGCCCGGGTGCCGGTCGAGGATCGCGGGCAGCGACTCGATCAGCGGCAGCCGGTTGCGCAGCGGGATCACGTGGCCGAGCGAGACGATCAGCGGCGCGTCGCCCAGCTCCAGCTCCGCGCGCACGTCCTTGGTCACCGCCTTCTCGAAGTGCCCCGTGTCCACCGCGATCGGGAAGTACTCGGAGTTCGCGTCGCTCGTGCCGTAGCGCTCGACGCAGTAGTCCACGCCGAGCTTGTCGAGGATGACGTAACGCGGCCGGATGTAGGAGAGCACGGGCTTGACCAGCACCGCGTCGAGCATCCGGAACACGCGCGAGTACAGCTTGTTCTCGCTGATCAGGAGCGTGTGGATGGTCAGCAGCACGGGCAGCTTGTGGCGCCGCGCGTAGAACCCGGCCAGCCACGACAGGTCGAAGAACTGGCCGTGCAGATGCACCGCGTCGGGTTTGAACTCGTCCAGCAGCTTCCACACCCGCCGCCAGTTGCCCGGCTTGAGCGACGCGAAGCTCATGTCGAAGTCGATCGACAGGCCGAGCTGCGGCATCTTCGCCGCAGGCAGCCGCACGACGCGGTAGCCGTCGCGCTGTTCGTCGGCCGGCGCGTCGCCGTAGGCCGCCGTGATCGCGAGGACCTCGTGGCCGGACGCCGCGTACTCACCCGCGAGCGACGCCGACATGTGGGCGCTGCCGCCCACACGGGGCGGGAAGAAGTTGTTCACCACCGCGATGCGCATCGCACGTCCTTGGGCTGGGCCCGCGGCGGAGTTCATGCCGCCTCCGCGGGAGGGAGTCCGTCGGCGGAGTTCACTCTGATTCCTGAACCAGGGCTCGCATGCCCTCTTCAACCGAGATCGTCGGCTCCCAGCCCAGCATCTCGCGGGCCCGCGTGATGTCCGCGGCCCGGCGCGACACGAGCACGTCACGCTCGTTGAACTGCGGCTGCACGTCGACGCCCACGGCCTCGATGAGGATCTTCGCCAGCGTGGCGATGGAGGTGTCGACGCCGGTGCCGATGTTGATCGGCAGGTTCGACTGCTCCGACTCCAGCGCGGCGACGACCGAACGGGCCAGGTCCGACACGTGCACGAAGTCCATCGACTGGTCGCCGCGGCCGTCGATGATCGGCGGCTGGCCGGCGCGCAGGCGCTGGATGAAGTGGTTGATCACCGATGTGTAGTAGGCCTCGATCTTCTGGCCCGGGCCGTACACGTTGAAGAAGCGCAGCGCGTTCGACGACAGGCCCTTGGTGCGCTCGTAGAAGCCCAGCAGGTCCTCGCCGGCGCGCTTGGAGATGCAGTACGGCGTGAGCGGGCGCAGCTCGTCGTCCTCGTGCATCGGCAGGCGCTTGGGCTCGCCGTACACCGACGCAGTAGACGCGAACACCAGGCGCTCGACACCCTCGTCGGCGGCCGCGGCGAACACGTTGTGGTTGCCGGTCATGTTGATGTCGATCGACTCGTGCGGGTCGGCGATCGACTTGTTGATCGAGACCGTGGCGAAGTGGATCACGTGCGAGCAGCCGCGAATGGCCTCGCGCACCGCGCCGCCGTAGCGCACGTCCTGCTCGACCAGCTCGACCTTGCCGGTGGCCACGAATTCGTTCACGCGAGCGCGGTCGCCGCGGGTCATGTTGTCGAAGATGCGGACGGTGTACCCGCCGTCCAGCAGCAGCGGGATGACGTGCGCGGCGATGAACCCACCGCCGCCGGTGAAGAACACCTTCTTCTCGGACATGGTGGCTGCTTCTCCTCGGTCGGCGATCTTCAGTCGGTTTCGGGTCATCAGCCGAGCGCGCGAACGGCGTCACGCACGGTCGTCACCACACGGTCCACCTCGGCTTCTGTCAGCTCCGCATGCATCGGGATCGCCAGCTGCCGGCGGAACGCGTCGGCTGAGACGGGCAGCGGCTGCTGCTCGCCGTACACCGGCTGCAGGTGCGAAGCGTACGTCCCGAAATTGCACTGAACGCCCTGTTCGCGGATACGCAACGCCAGCGCGTCGCGGCTGACCTCGGGCGCGACGGTGAGCAGGTAGGCCTGCCAAGGGTGCTCGCGGTCGGGCAGCTCGACGGGCGCGGTGAGCAGTTCGACGTCGGCGAACGCCTCGTGGTAGCGCTTGGCCACGGAACGGCGGGCGGCGAGCAGGTCGGGCAGCCGGTCGAGCTGCACACCCATGATCGCGGCCTGGATGTCCGACAGGCGGAAGTTCCAGCCCAGCTCGTGGAACTCCGGGATCGGCAGCGTGCCCGAGCCCTCGCGGCTGATGGCCGGCTCGATGCCGTAGGTGTGCATCTTGCGCGCGTGGGCGATGAGATCTTCGCGGTTCGAGACGAGCGCGCCGCCCTCGCCCGCGGTGATGCCCTTGCGGCCGTGGAAGGAGAACGCGGCGAGGTCGGCGAGGCTGCCGGCCGGGCGCGTCTTGTACGTGGCGCCGGCCGAGCAGGCGGCGTCCTCGAACAGCCACAGGCCGTGCTTGTCGGCGATGGCGCGGTACTCGTCGAAGTCGCCCGGCAGACCGGCGACGTCTACGGCGAGGATGCCGACCGTGCGCGGCGTGATCAGGGCTTCGATCGCGGCGGGATCGGCGCTGAAGATGTCGGGCCGGATGTCGGCGAACACTGGCTTCGCGCCGGCCTGCAGCACGGCGTGGCCGGTGGCGGGGAACGTGTAGTCGCCGACGATGACCTCGTCGCCCGGCCGCACGCCGAGCACCTTGAGTCCGAGGAACAACGCGGCGCCGCAGCTGCTGGTGGTCAAGGCGTGCGCGGTGCCCGTGGTCTGCGCGAACCGCTCCTCGAAGCGGCGGCACGCGGGACCGGCGCCGGCGAGCCAGCCCGAGCGGAACACCTCGGCGACCGCCGCCAGCTCCTCCTCGCCGACTGTCGGCCTCCCGAGCAGCACCTGTTGGTCGGCCGGTTGTCCAGACATCCCCGCTCCAGTTTGTTTCTCGCACCAAAGTCGTTGCGCAAGCTCGTCCCGAAGTGTATATACACGTACTCCGCCGAGCCGGGCGTGGGGACGAAACGCGCCGGTAACGGACGGGCGGAGCGCTTAGTCTTGCCGCATGCGGATCGGGGTTCTGGGGGCGGTCACGGCGTGGGACGCGGCGGGGGAGCCGGTCGTCGTCGGGGGTCCCCGGGTGCGGGCGCTGCTGGCGCAGCTCGCGCTGGAGGCGGGCCGGTTCGTGCCGGCGGAGCGGCTGATCGACGGCCTCTACGGCGAGGAGCCGCCGGACGGCGCGGCCAACGCGCTGCAGTCACAGGTGTCGCGGCTGCGCGGCGCGTTGAAAACTGTGGCGCCGGTGGAGTTCACGGGCGCGGGCTACCGGCTCGCCGTGGAGCCCGACGAGGTCGACGTGCACCGGTTCGAGCGGCTGGCGGGCGACGGGCGGCGCGAGCTCGCGGCCGCCGACGCCACGCGTGCCAGCGACCTGCTCGGTGAAGCTTTGGCGTTGTGGCGCGGACCGGCGTTCGCCGACGTGACCGAAGCGCCCTTCGCGGCGACGCAGGCAACCCGTCTCGAGGAGCTGCGCTCGGACGCGGCGAGCGACCGCATCGACGCCGAGATCACGCTGGGCCGCGCGGCGGAAGTGCTCGACGAGCTGCGGGCGGCCGTCGTCGCCGCGCCCCTGCGCGAACGGTCGCGCACCCAGCTCGTGCGCGCGCTGCACGCGGCGGGCCGCTCGGCCGAGGCGCTGGCGGCGTTCGAAGACGCGCGCCGCACGCTGGCCGACGAGCTCGGCGCCGACCCCGGGCCCGAGCTGGCCGAGGCGCATCTGGCCGCGCTGCGCAGTGAGCCGGCGGCCGCGTCGTCGCCGTTGCCCGCGCAGCTGACCAGCTTCGTCGGCCGCGACGGCGAGCTGCGGCAGGTCGGTGAGCTGCTGCGGCACGCGCGGCTGGTGACGTTGCTGGGTCCCGGCGGCACCGGGAAGACCCGGCTGGCCGTGGAAGTCGCGACGGCTCATGCCGGGTCGGCGGCGTTCGTGGAGCTGGCGCCACACGTCGCCGATGATGTCGGGCAGGCCGTGCTGAGCGCGCTGGGTCTGCGCGAAGGCGCGTCGCCGTTGCGGGGTTCGGGCGTGCAGGACCCGGTGGAACGGCTGGTGTCGGCGTTGCGCGACCAATCGACGTTGCTGGTGCTTGACAACTGCGAGCACGTGGTCGACGCGGCCGCGCGGCTGCTCGCGCGCCTGCTGCCCGCGTGTCCCGGCCTGCGCGTGCTCGCGACGAGCCGGGAGCCGCTCGGCATCACCGGTGAGCAGCTGGCGCCGGTGCCGCGGCTCGAGGTGCCGCCGCCGGGCACGCCCGCCGGCGAGGCGCTGGGGTTCCCGGCCGTGCGACTGTTCGCGGACCGCGCGGCCGCGAGCGACCCGGCGTTCCGTGTGGACGAGGACACGATCGGCGACGTCCAGCACATCTGCGCCGCGCTCGACGGCCTGCCGCTCGCGCTGGAGCTGGCGGCGGCGCGCGTGCGGACGCTGCCCGTCGGCGAGATCGCCGCCCGGCTGGACAACCGCTTCCACCTGCTCGCGCGCGGCAGCCGTACGGCGGAGACGCGGCACCGTTCGCTGCGCGGCGTCGTCGAATGGAGCTGGGAGCTGCTGGACGACGACGAACGCCGGCTCGCGCGGCGGCTCACCGTGTTCTCCGGTGGGGCGACGCTGGGTCTTGCCGAGCTGGTGTGCGAGGTGCCGGACACCGTCGACCTATTGCCGGGTCTGGCGGACAAATCACTGGTCGAGACCACGGGCGACCGCTACCGCATGCTGGAGACGATCCGCGCGTTCTGCGCGGAGAAGCTTTCGGGCGCGGGCGAAACGGCGCGGTTCGAGGCGGCGCACGCATCGGCCTTCCTGCAGCTGGCCGAAGAAGCAGACCCGTTGCTGCGCACCGCCGACCAGCTGCGCTGGCTCGACCGGCTCGACGCGGAGTACGACAACCTCGTCGCCGCGCTGCGCTGGTCGACGGACGCGGACCAGCGCAGCGCGCTGCGGCTGACGGCCGCGCTGGCCACGTACTGGTGGATGCGCGGCCGGCGTTACGAGGGCGCGATGCTGTCGCTGGAAGTCGTGAAACGTTGCGGTCCGGTCGCTCCCGAGGGGTACGAGGAGCAGTTCCTGATGTGCGTGCTCAACGCGATGTCCGGCGCCCCGGGCCACGACGCGACGCTGCCGTACCGGTCCACAGTGGAGCATTACGCGCGAGACATGTCCTGGGCGCCAAGGCATCCGACGTTGAGCCTCCTGCTGGGCGTGGTGATCGGCCCGCCCGCCGACGAGGAGACGCTCTTCAACCGCAGCAGCATCATGGCCGGCGCCGACCCGTGGAGCAGCGCGCTCGTCCCCATGGGCACGGGCCTGCGCGCGATGCTCACCGGCGACCTCGACGAGGCCGAGACGAAGCTGCGCGAGGGCGAGTCCCGCTACCGCGCCCTCGGCGAACGCTGGGGGCTGTCGATGTCGCTCGACCACCTGTCGCAGCTGCTCACCTGGCGCGGCCGCTGGGACGAGGCCATGGCCGCCATGACCGAGTCCATGGACCTCATGCAGCAACTCGGCGCGGCCGACGACTACGCCGACCTGCTCTGCCGCCGCGCCGACAGCCGCGCCCGCCGCGGCGATGTCGCGGGCGCACGCGAGGACTATTCGAAGGTGATCGCGCTGGCCCGCCGCTCCGGAATGCCGGAGACGCGCGCTTCGGGATACGTCGGCTTGGCGGCTCTGGCGCGCCGGGACGGCGACTTGGCGGGGGCTCGTTCACTGGCGGAGCGCGCGTTGGCGGAGTGCACCAGCGGCTCCTTCTCGGTCGCCGCGGTCCGCGGAGCGGCGACGATCGCGTTGGGCTGGGTTGCCGTCGCGTCGGGCCACGCTTCGGAAGCCCGCGCGCTCATGCGCGAGGCCGTGGAGGCGGCGCACCAGTGGCAGGACAGCACCGTGCTGGCTTCGGCCTTGGAGTGCGTCGCGGGCGCCGCTCTGCTGGAGGGCCACGCGGAGGAGGCCGCCATGCTGCTCGGCGCCGCCGTCGCCGCACGCGGCACGGACGTCGCGGGCCAACCGGACGTCGCCGAAGTGGCCGACCGCGCCCGCGCTCAGCTGGGCCCGGGTTACGACCGGTATTACGCCAGCGGACGGGAGCTGACGGTGCAGAAGGCATTGACAGCGGCGGGGATCGCTCCGTAGTCCCCCACTGACCCGCACTGTCAGCCATCGTGCGTCGTTGGTGCGTGGGTCGTCAGCGGGGCCCGGCAGCGTGAGGGCCCGGAGCGAACCACGGAGGCCCACCATGACCATCACCGCAGCGTCCACCAGTCCGGGCAGAACGCTGACGCCGGCGCGCAAAGCCGCCATCATCGGCGTCTGCGTGCTCGTGCAGATCCTCACGGCCGTCGACATGACGGTGCTCCACCTGGCGATCCCGGCGTTGTCCGAGTCGCTGCGGCCGACCACCACGCAGGCGCTCTGGATCGCCGACGGGTACGGGTTCGCGTTGGCCGGGCTGCTCATCACGGCGGGCAACATCGGCGACCGGATCGGGCGCAAGAAGCTGTTGCTCGCCGGGGCGGCGGTGTTCGGGCTCGTGTCGGTGGCCACGGCGTACGCGCCGAGTGCCGAGCTGCTGATCGTGCTGCGGATCCTGCTCGGGGCGAGCGCGGCGACTCTGATGCCGTCGACGCTGTCGATCCTGCGCAACACCTTCACCGGCAAGGAGCGCACGGCGGCGATCGGCGTGTCGAGCGGGCTGACGATCCTCGGGTTCGGCCTCGGCCCGCTCATCGGCGGCGCACTGCTGTCCCACTTCTGGTGGGGTTCGGTGTTCCTGATCAACGTGCCCGTGGTCGTCGTGCTGATCGCCGTCGGCATCTTCGTGCTGCCGGAGTCGCGCAATCCCGTGCCCGGGCGGCTGGACGGAGTCAGTGTCGCGCTGTCGCTCGTGGGCATCCTCGGCGTGGTCTACACCATCAAGGAGATCGCGTACGAAGGTCTGAACCACTGGGATGTCTACGCGGCGGCGATCCTCGGCGTCGGCAGCCTGCTCGCGTTCGTGCTGCGCCAGCCGCGCCTGGCCGAGCCACTGATGGACCTGCGGCTCTTCCGCAACCGCGCCTTCTCGGCGACGGTCGTGACCACCGTGCTCGCGATGTTCGCGCAGCTGGCCGTGAGCGTGATCTCCACGCAGTACTTCCAGCTCGTCAACGGGTGGTCGCCGCTGAAGTCGGGGCTGGCGGGGCTGCCGGGCATGGGCGGTGCGCTGATCGGCGGCACCCTCGGCGCCGTGCTGATCAAGTCGCTCGGCCGCGCCGGCACGGTCACGCTCGGCTGCCTGTCCTCGGCGATCGGGTTCGCGCTCTACAGCCGAACGGACGTCGGCACCGCGTATGCGTACCTCGTGGTGACGATGGCGGTCTTCGGCATCGGTCTTGCGCTGATCCTCACCGTCGCGACGGACACCGTGCTCGGCGTCGTCCCGAAGCACCGCGCGGGCGCCGCGTCGGCCATCTCCGAGACGGCCACGGAGCTCGGCGGCGCGCTGGGCATCGCGGTGCTCGGCAGCGTGCTCGGCTCGCTCTACCGCCAGGGTCTGCCCGCGAATGTCCCGGAACCGGCCCGCGAGACGCTGGCCGGCGCCGCGGAGGTGTCTACGCAGCTCCCGGCCGGTCCCGGGGCGCAGCTGTTGCACACCGCGCAGCACGCGTTCATCGGCGGCCTGCAGGTGACGATGCTCGGCGCCGCAGGCCTGATGGTGCTGGTAGCGGGCGTGGCGTGGGTCGCGCTGCGCGGGGTGCCGAAGGTGCTGGAAGACCCGGCTGAGTGACCACGACCTCGGTCCGGGGTGGGCGGAAGTCCACTTCGGACCGGGGTTGGCAAATGGGTCACCTGATGCGTGAAGAACCGCATTTCAGACCACTTGGGCTACGCAACCGACGCCGAGGTCGCGTAGCCTTTCTGTCCGTGCGTAACGTGGTGGTGATCGGTGGTGGAATCGTCGGCCTGGCCGTGGCGTGGGAGCTGTCGCGGCGGGGGCAGGACGTCACGGTGCTCGAGAAGGAGGGCCGCTGGGCGGCCCACCAGACGGGGCACAACTCCAACGTGGTCCACGCCGGCCTCTATTACAAACCGGGCTCGTTCAAGGCGCGGATGTCCGTGGCCGGCAATCGGTCCATTGTGGACTTCGCGCGGCAGTACGGCGTGCCCGTGGAGGTGTGCGGGAAGCTCGTGGTGGCCACGAGCGAGTCGGAGCTACCGGCCCTGAACACCCTCGCCGAGCGCGCCGAGGCCAACGGCGTGCCGGCCAAGAAGGTCACCGCCGCCGAGGCGCGCGAGTACGAGCCCGAGGTGGCGTGCGTCGGGGCGCTGCGCGTGGAGTCGACGGGCATCATCGACTTCCCGGCCGTCTGCGCCTCGCTCGTGCGCCTGCTCGACGAGGCCGACGCGGACCTGCGGCTCGACACCGAGGTCGTCGGCATCCGCCCCGGCGCCCACGGTGGCGTGGAGGTCGCCACCGGCACGGAGGTCATCCACGCCGACGCGCTCGTGAACTGCGCCGGCCTGCAGTCCGACCGCGTGGCCGAGCTGGCCGGCGTCACGCCGAGCGCGCGCATCGTGCCCTTCCGGGGCGAGTACTACGAGCTCAAGCCCGAGCGCCGCCACCTCGTGCGCGGCCTGATCTACCCCGTGCCCGACCCGACGCTGCCGTTCCTCGGTGTGCACCTGACCCGCATGCTCGACGGCAGCGTGCACGCCGGCCCCAACGCCGTGCTCGCGCTGCGCCGCGAGGGCTACCGCTGGGCCGACGTGTCCGTGAAGGACCTCGCCGACGTCGCCCGCTTCCCCGGCGCTTGGCGGCTGGCGCGCAAGTACGCGTTCCCGACGGGCCTGGAAGAAGTGCTGCGCTCGTTCTCGAAGAAGCGCTTCGCCGCGAGCCTCGCCCGACTCGTGCCCGCCGTGACGGAGGACGACATCGTTCGCCACGGCTCCGGCGTGCGGGCCCAGGCGCTGCGCGCGGACGGCTCGCTCGTGGACGACTTCCTCATCGAGACCGCCGGCGACCAGGTCCACGTGCTCAACGCCCCGAGCCCCGCGGCGACGAGCGCGCTGGAGATCGCGAAGCACATCGCCGACCAGGTAGCGGCGTAACCAGCGCAAACGCGTCCGCGGAAAGTTTTTGAAATTTCCGTGAACCGTCCGGCCCTCTCGCTCCGTGTGTTGGCCGCACGCGGAAGATCACGCTGGAGGTCCCGGAAGCCATGAACCACAACGCCTCGCACTTCGGTGAGCCGGCCACCACGTTCCTGAAGCCGAACCTCGGCCAGGACCCGGCGAACCTGGGCCGGGTGGTTCAGGCGGTTGCTCGCCCCGGTGCGTCCCGGCCGCTGCGGGTCGACGTGGCCGGCGGTGGCCCGGTCGGGCTGATCTTCGCGTGCACGCTGCGCTCGATGCTGGGCGACAAGGTCAAGATCCGCGTGTTCGACCGCCGCTGGATGCGGCGCGACGGCCGGATCGCCTGGCAGGGCACGGCGGAGGGCAACAACCGCCGCGAGCAGGTCGTCACGCTGCAGAGCAACGTCTGGGGCCAGCTGCCGATGCTCGTGCGGCGCCGCCTGTTCACCGCCGGCAACTACTCGGAGATGTGGCCGCTCGGCCCCGACTCCCCCACGCACCGCGGCCGCCCGCGCAACATCAAGGTCCGCTGGATCGAAGACTGCCTGCTGGAGATGGCGCAGGACTTCTACGGCATCGAGCTCATCCCCGAGCCCTACGCGCAGCCGAAGTCCTGGGACGGCCTCGACGTGCTCGCCATCTGCGACGGCGCCCGCTCGAAGACTCGCGAGGACCTCAAGGAGGCGTTCGGCCCGTCGAGCCGCGACCTCTACTCCGTGGGCGGCACGCCGCTCGACGAGACCGTGCTCGGCATCCGCATCAAGGGGAAGGTGCCCGACGAGCACACCGTGCCGCTCACCGTGTGCCAGAACCGCTTCCTGTTCAACTCCCTCGGCGGCGGCTTCATCAACATGCGCCTCACCGCCGAGGAGGCCTCGGAAGTCTTGGCCTACGGCGAAAACGGCCCAGTTCCGTGCATCGGCAAGTTCGGCTGCACCATGCGCCCGGACGGCGACAAGTTCGTGTGCGACCGCCACCGCTCGGTGTTCAAGCCCTCGGTGGACAAGCTGTCGTTCCTGTGGCCGCGCATCGCCGACGGCGTCAAGTTCTTCGGTGCGACGATGGCCGACATCGTGGGCATCACGTCGTTCAAGCTGGGCATGCAGCAGAACCCGAAGTTCACCGCGCAGCTCGCGCCGTCCACGTACGGGTTCCTGCTCGGCGACGCCGCCAACTCACTGCACTTCTGGCCGGGCCGCGGCCTCAACACCGGAGTGAAGAGCGTGCAGTCGCTCGCCGCGAACCTCGCGTCTCGCTGGGCCGGGCGGGCGTTCCGCGCCGCCGACTTCGCGCCGCACGAGGGCCTGATGCAGCAGCTGCAGTACCGCGAGAAGTCGCGCGCCTGGACGACGATGCTGATTCCCGACGAGAACGGCCTGCCGCGCGGCATCGAGGACCGCATCCGCGCCGGCCTCACCAGCAAGGAGGACCGCCAGGCGCTGGCCGACACGCTGTACAAGCGGCTCCTCGCCGTGAAGTCCCGGCTCGAAGGCCGCATGGGCACGCTGGCCGACGACGCTTGGTACCGCTCGCGCATCAACTCGCTCGACGTGAAGACGCTGGGCGTGATGGTCGAGTCCGGAGCCTGGATCACCCGCGAGATCGGCGGCGACGAAGTGGCGGTGAACATCGAGGTGGCGCCCGCCGACACCAACGCCTCGGAGCCGACGCGCCGCGCCCCGTCGCCCCAGCGCCCGGCCCGCCCCGCGTCGCGCAACATCCCGGTGGCGCGCACCGCCCCGGCCGGGCCGCGCCGGCCCGCCGGCGTGTCCTGACGCGACAGTCCACTCAGGACTTTCAGGCCGGGAGGTTCCCCGAAACCAGGGGAACTCCCGCCTTGACGGCGTCGCACGCCTTCGAGGGGTCGTCGAGGTAACCGGACACGATCTGGATCGACGACGTCGGCGTGACGGCCAGTCCGGCGCCGCAGTTGACGCCGCCGGAGTCGTTGAAGTTGGCGAAGATCGACCAGTGGTGACCGTTGGCGTCGATGGTCGAGACCGGCGGCACGTCCATGCCGGGCCACTGTGTCATCGGCAGGTCGGGGCCGAGCCACACCTCGAAGGCCTTCTGGCCGCGGTCGCCGTCGGTGTCGTCCCACAGGCAGAACACCGCGTTGGGCACGACGCTGGAGTTCTGCTTCTCGCCCTGCGGCGCCACGTGCAGCGAGGCGGCTTGGTCGGGCTTCAGCAGCGTGCACGGGTCCAGGCCCACGAGCGGCCCGCTCGGCGGCGCCGCGCTGCTCGGCGCCGTCGGCGTGATCTGCGGCGCGGGCTGCCCACCCGGCAGGTGCGCGGCGACCTGCGGCACCGCCTGCTTCGCCGCGTCGCACGCCTTGGCCTCGTCCGGGTTGGACACACTCACGAACGCGTAGGACTTCGGGCCGAGCGTGGTGTAGAGGTCGCAACTGCCGGGGATGAACGAGCCGTAGCGCGTCCACTGGAACCCGCCATCGGAGAAGGGCGGGGCCTTGACGACGGCGCCCTGCAAGTAGTCGTCCAGCGACTGGTCCACCGACCAGCCGACGGTGAGGATGGTCAGCGCCGCGCTGTCGTCCTTGCTGTTCCACAGGCACATCGCCGGCGTGCGCAGCTTCTCGCTCGCGGCCTGTCCCTTGCCGGGCGCGCGATAGCCGAGCGCATCGGCCTGCTGCCGGCCGACCAGCGAACACGCGTCCACAACCTGCTGCACGGGCCCCTGCCCGGGCACCGGCGCCGCAACGCCCCCGACGCGCACCGTGCACCCGGCCACCACCACGGCCACACCGGCCACGGCCACGGCCGCCCGCACTCCCCTGAACCCCATCGGCGTCTCCTCCTCGCGCCCGAACACTAGCGGGCACACCGGGCTCGCACCGGCTATCGGCGGAAACGACGACGGCCGGAACCCCGCAGGGTCCCGGCCGCGTAAAACCGCCGATCAGCGCTTCTTCTTCGGCTCCAGCACCTCGCGCCCGCCGACGAAGGGGCGCAGGGCCTCCGGGACGCGCACCGAGCCGTCGGCCTGCTGGTGGTTCTCCATGATCGCGACGATCCAACGCGTGGTCGCCAGCGTGCCGTTGAGGGTCGCGGCGATCTGGGGCTTGCCGTTGGGGTCGCGGTAGCGCACGGACAGGCGGCGGGCCTGGAAGGTGGTGCAGTTGGACGTGGACGTCAGCTCGCGGTAGGTCTCCTGCGTGGGCACCCAGGCCTCGCAGTCGAACTTGCGGTGGGCGGACGTGCCGAGGTCACCCGTGGCCGTGTCGATGACGCGGTAGGGCACCTCGATCTTGGCGAGCATCTGCTCTTCCCAGCCGAGCAGGCGCTGGTGTTCGGCCTCGGCCTCGGCGGGCGTCGTGTAGACGAACATCTCGACCTTGTCGAACTGGTGCACGCGGATGATGCCGCGGGTGTCCTTGCCGTACGAGCCGGCCTCGCGGCGGTAGCACGAAGACCAGCCGGCGTAGCGGCGCGCGCCGTCGCCTAGTTCGAGGATCTCGTCGGCGTGGAAGCCGGCGAGGGGGACCTCGGAGGTGCCGACGAGGTACAGGTCGTCGTCGGCGAGCCGGTAGATCTCCGACGCGTGGGAGCCGAGGAAACCGGTGCCGGCCATGATCTCCGGGCGCACGAGCGACGGCGTGATCATCGGCGTGAAGCCGTTTTCGAGCGCCTGCGCGATGGCCATGTTGAGCAGCCCGAGCTGCAGCTGCGCGCCGACGCCGGTGAGGAAGTAGAACCGCGACCCCGACACCTTGGCGCCGCGCTCCATGTCGACGGCGCCGAGGCCCTCCATGAGGTCCAGGTGGTCACGCGGCTCGAAGTCGAACTTCGTGGGCTCGCCGACGGTCTTGAGCACGGTGAAGTCGTCTTCGCCGCCGACAGGCGCGTCGGGGTGCACCAGGTTCGGCACGGTGCGGAAGAGCTGGTCGAACTCCTCCGACGCCTCCGTCTGCTCGACCTCGGCGGCCTTGACCTGGGCGGACAGGTCCTTGGCGCGCGTGAGCAACGAAGCCTTCTCGTCGGGGGCGGCCTTCGGGACGAGCTTGCTCACGGACTTCTGCTCGGCCCGCAGCTTGTCGGCGTTGGCGATCGCGGAGCGGCGGCGGGAGTCGAAGCCGAGCAGCTTGTCGACCACTCCTTCGTCCTCACCACGGGCACGCTGCGACGCGCGCACGGCTTCCGGGTCTTCGCGCAGAGTCCTGGGGTCAATCACGGAAGAAAGGGTAGTCGCAGGCCAGCAGGTACCTCGAAGCGGTTTGGGGATTGCGCGGCCCCTTGGTCGTCCACGGACAAACTGTGCGGCCCTCGTCCGAGGACGGAGCAGTCTGATCGTTGTCGCCCGTTTCCGGCGCTGCCCATACTCCGAGGAGGCCGAGACGGATGGAGAACGACATGACCGACGAGCTGCTCGCCCGGCACCGAGCGGTGTTGCCGTCCTGGATGGCGCTGTTCTACGACGAGCCGATCGAGATCGTCCACGCGCAGGACCGGCGCGTCATCGACTCCGCCGGCCGCACCTACCTCGACTTCTTCGCCGGCGTGCTCACCAACTCGATGGGATACGACGTCGCCGAGATCAGCGACGCCGTGCGCAAGCAGCTCGACACCGGCGTGCTGCACACGTCGACGCTGTACCTGATCCGTTCGCAGGTGGAGCTCGCCGAGCGGATCGCCGCGCTGTCGGGCATCCCGGACGCGAAGGTCTTCTTCACCAACTCCGGCAGCGAAGCCAACGACACCGCGCTGATGCTCGCCACGCAGTACCGCGGCAGCAACCAGGTCCTGGCGATGCGCAACTCGTACCACGGCCGTTCCTTCGGCACGATCGCCATCACGGGCAACCGCGGCTGGTCCGCTTCATCGCTTTCGCCGGTGAAGGTCAACTACGTGCACGGCGGCTACCGCTACCGCAGCCCGTTCCGCGATCTGTCCGACGCGGCCTACATCGACGCCTGTGTGGCCGACCTCGTCGACATCCTCGAAACCGCCACCTCCGGCGACGTCGCCTGCCTGGTCGCCGAGCCGATCCAGGGCGTCGGCGGTTTCTCGCTCCCGCCGGACGGCCTGTTCAAGGCCATGAAGGAGGTCCTCGACGCGTACGGCATCTTGTTCGTCTCGGACGAGGTCCAGACCGGCTGGGGCCGCACGGGCTCGCACTTCTGGGGCATCCAGTCCCACGACGTCGTGCCCGACCTCATGACCTTCGCGAAGGGCCTGGGCAACGGCCTGGCCATCGGCGGCGTCGTCGGCCGCGGCGACGTAGTGGACGCCATCAACGCCCAGTCCATCTCGACCTTCGGCGGCAACCCCGTCGCCATGGCCGGCGCGACCGCGGTGCTGGACTACATCAAGGACCACGACCTGCAGGCCAACTGCTCGGCCCGGGGTTCACAGCTCTTGTCCGGCCTGCGCGCCGTTGAGAATCCCTTGATCGGCGAGGTCCGCGGCAAGGGCCTGATGGTCGGCATCGAACTCGTCGAGCCCGGCACCACGACGCCGCACCCGGCGGCCGCCAAGCAGATGCTGGAGGAAACCCGCGCCCGCGGCCTCCTCATCGGCAAGGGCGGGCTGCACAACAACGTCCTCCGCCTGGGCCCGCCGATGACCCTGACGGAAGCCGAGGCGCAGGAAGGCCTGGCCATCCTGGTGGACGCGCTGGCAGCCACCCACGCCGCACTCTCCTGACCCCAGCGCCCCAATGTGGCGTTCGTTGCGTTGAGCGCACCGAACGCCGCTTTGGGTGCGTTGAGCGCAACCAACGCCACATTGGGGCGCTCCGGCTCAGCCGCGCACGAACCGCGCCACCTGCTCCGCCAACTCCTCACCCGCGTCTTCCTGCAGAAAATGCCCCGCCCCCGCGATCACCGGATGCGTCCGACCAGCAGCCCCCGGCATCGTCCGCTGCAGGATCGGCCCCATCGCCCCCGTGATGGGGTCGCCGTCGGAGAACGCGACCAGGAACGGCAAATCCAGCGCCGTCAAGGTCTTCCAAGCCGCCCGGTTCGCGTCCGAAGCCGGGTTGTCCGGCCGATACGGCACCAAGCCCGGCATGGCCCGCGGCCCCGCCTTGTACATCTCGTTCGGGAACGGCGCGTCGTACGCCGCGCGGACCGAATCAGACAGCACAGAGTGGCACCCCGACTGGATGAACCGCGCGATGTCCAGCACCTGCGCGTTCTCCACCGCCGACCGGAACTGGTGCCACACCTCAGGCATGTCCTGATCACCCGTCGGCAGCCCGGTGTTCGCCGCGACAACCCCGGCGAACCGCGAGGGGTTCTCCGCCACCAGCCGCAGCCCGATCAGCCCGCCCCAGTCCTGGCCGACCAGGGTCACGTCACGCAAGTCCAACGCGTCGAAGGCGAACCCCCGCATCCACGACACGTGCCGCGCGTACGTGTGGTCCACGATGTCGCCCGGTTTGTCCGAGCGGCCGAACCCGACGAGGTCCGGTGCGATCGCACGCAGGCCCGCGGAAGCGAGAACCGGCAGCATCTTGCGGTACAGGTACGACCAGCTGGGCTCGCCGTGCAGGAGCAGCACGGGCGGTCCGTCGGCCGGGCCGGCCTCGACGTACCCGACTCTGATCAGGCCACCGTCGGGATCGGCGAGCTCCGCGTACTGCGGCTCGTAGGGGAACTCGGGCAGGTCCGCGAACCGGTCTTCCGGCGTCCTGAGCAGTCGCACGGTTCCACGCTAGTGGGAACCGGACCGCAAAGCAGTACTCAGGAAATACCGACCGCCACCACGAGGCCCAGCGCGAGGTGCGCGGCGGCGACGACGATGCTCGCCGGCGCGAACTTCTCGCTCTCGATCGTGGAGCCGACGTCGATGCGGGTGGCCCACTCGAGCAGCCGCACGGCGATCACCTGGACGATGATGCCGAGCAGGCCGTAGACCAGAGACGTGACCAGGCCCTCGGTGAGGTCGCTCGCCGAGTTGAAGATCGCGACGACCACGATGAACGCCATCGACAGCAGCCCGGACGCGGTCACGATGACCGCGTTCGGCAGGCCGCGGTGCACGAGCTGCGAGAGCTTGCCCGGGGTCGTCCAGTCGATCGCGTAGAACCCGGCGAACATCAGCAGCAGGCCGACGACGCCGTACAACAGGATCGCTCCGACCCCCCGCAGGAGGTCGGAGCCGAACGTGTCGGACAGCGCAAGGGTCGTGGTCACAGGGGTCTCCCAGAACGATCAGAGCTAACCGTGCAGATCAGGCGGGGAGGTTGTATCACGACTCGGGGATGCGGTGCGGGACGAACGCGGCACCGTCGTCGGTGACCAGCCCGCTCGTCTCGCGGATCCCCAGCCCCGCGGACGAGTCCCCGACGATCCACGCGCCGAGCGCCGGCCGGAAGCCGTCGAACTCGGGCAGCGGGTCGAACGCCTGGTAGACGTAGCCCTCGGCGCCGTAGACGCCGTCGGTCTGGGTCTCGTAGCCGGTGGCCACGATCTGCACGTTGGCGCCCTCACGGCCCAGCTTCGGCTTGCGCACGTACTCCGTGAGCAGGCCCGGGTCATCGGTGAACGCGGGCAGCAGGTTCGGGTGCCCGGGGTAGTTCTCCCACAGCACGGCCAGCAGCGCCTTGTTCGAGAGCAGCATCTTCCACAGCGGCTCGACCCACAGCGTGCGCGGCATCGTCTCCACAGCGAAGCGGCCGAACTCCTCGTCGACCACCCACTCCCACGGGTAGAGCTTCACGACCGTGGACATCTGGGCCTCTTCGAGGTCCACGAACCGCTTGAGCACCGGGTCCCAGCCGATCTCCTCGATCGAAAGCCCCACGGTGTCGAGCCCGGCCTCCGCGGCCGTCTCCTGCAGGTACGCGGTAGTCACGTGGTCTTCGCCGGACGGATCGGCCGAGGACCAGGTGAAGTGCAGCTCGTTGGACGGCAGTTTGTCGCCGATCTCGCGCCAGCGCTCGACGAGCTTCTCGTGGATGGAGTTCCACTGGTCGTCGTTCTCGAAGACGGTTGTCTTCCAGTGCCACTGCAGCACCGACGCCTCGAGCAGCGTGGTGGGCGTGTCCGCGTTGTACTCCAGCAGCTTGGCCGGCGACTTGCCGTCGTAGCGCAGGTCGAAGCGACCGTAGACGTGCGGGTCCTGCCGCTTCCACGACTCGGCGATGTGCGGCCAGACCCACTCCGGGATGCCGAACCGCCGGTAGCCCTCGGTGGTGACGACGTTGTCCACGGCCTCCAGGCACATGGAATGCAGCAGCTCGACGTCGGCTTCGAGCGAGAGGACCTCGTCCATGTCGAAGACGTAGTGCACGGACTCGTCCCAGTACGGGCGCGCCTTGCCGGCGCCGTCTCGTGCCGGGGTGCCGTAGACGAGGCCCTGCTCCTCGACGATCCGCTGCCAGTCGCGCCGCGGCTCGGACCTGTCCCGGTACACCTACGAGCCCCCGCTCTTGCCGGTGCCGCCCGTGCCGCCGGACGTGCCCGTCTTGCCACTGATGCCGAAACCGCCGCGTTGCACCGATTTGCCCGACTTCGTCGAAACGTTCGTGTTCCCGGACGGCGCGGTGAAGGTGCCGCCGGCCACGCGCTGCCCGACGGTGCCGGTGCCGCCGTAGTTGTAGCGGTAGCTGTTGAAGCCACCGCCCACGAGCGGGATGATCCAGAAGCCGCCGCTCTGGTAGCCGTGCTGACTGGTGACGTAGCTCTCGTCGCAGAACTGGTCGTTCTGGATCACGCCGTTGGCGTCCGTGCACACGGCGGTCTCGTTGGTCGGCTTCGCGACCGTGTAGAACGTCGCCACGAGCCCGGCCAAGCCCACGGTCACACCGCTGCCGATGAGGATCTTGCGCTTGGTCGCGGCCTTCTGGTCGGCCTTGCGCGCGGCCTCGGCGGCCTCCGCCTCCTGGCGTTCCTGGTCGGCGATCGCCTGCCGGCGGGCCCGCTGCTCGGCGAGCGAGGGCTCCTTCGGCGTCGTGCTCTCGTTCTGGAACCGCATCGAGCCGCGCTGGGTCGGCTCCGTTGGCGGCTCTTGGGGTGGCTGGGCCCCGTTGCTGTCGTCCTGCGTCATCTGCGCTCCGTAATCCCCCGGCACCGCGAAGTCTCTTCCCACACTAACGACCCGGGACGCGCACGGCTCGTGCGGCGCGGGCATCATGGGTATCGATGTCTCCCGACGCCGAGCGGTTCCGCTCGCCCCTGCAGACCCTGACCACCCGCGTGGTGATGACCGGGGTGTTCCTGGGCGCCGTGATCGCACTGGGGCTGTCGGTCGCGTTCTCGTGGACGGACTCCTTCGCCGGAGGGGCCGGTGGCGGTGAGGGCAAGCTGTCGGCCGCGGCCCAGGAGGCGTTCCAGTCACCCCCGGGCAGCTGCCTGACCTGGAACGCACCGGACGCGTCCGACGTGCGCAAGGTCCCCTGCACCCAGTCGCACCTGTTCGAGGTGACGGGCCTGGCCGACATCGGCGCGCAGTACAACGCCGAGGCGCCGTTCCCGAACCTCGACCAGTGGCAGCAGATCGCGCAGACGAAGTGCAACGCCGACGTGACGCCGTACCTCGGGCACGCGCTCGACCCGTACGGCAAGCTCACCACCAACCTGCTGCGCCCCAGCGCCGACCAGTGGGCCGACGGCGACCGCCAGCTCCGCTGCGGCCTCCAGTGGGCCGGCCCCGGCGGCGGCCTGCAGCCCACCACCGGCCAGGCGAAGACGCAGGACCAGTCGGCCGTGTGGGCGCCCGGCACGTGCCTGGCGCTGGCGGGCAAGGGCGTCGGCGACCCGATCGACTGCGGCCGCCCCCACTCGTACGAAATCATCGCGACGCTCGACCTGGCCACGCAGTTCAAGGACGGCTACCCGGACCAGGACAAGCAGAACAAGTGGCTCGACACTGAGTGCAACAAGGCCGCCGACGACTACACCGGCAAGGCCGACCTCAGCGCCAAGAAACTCATCCTCGGCTGGGACCTGCGCGAGCAGGAAAGCTGGGACGCCGGCTCCACCAAGGTCAACTGCAAGGTCGCCGCCACCCTCGGCGACGGCAGCGGCTTCGTGGCCGTCACCGGCAGCGTCAAGGACAACGCCGGCCAGCCCGACGCCGCCGGTCCGCCCGCCGACAACGGCGGCGGCCAGAGCAGCTCCCCGCCCAGCACCACCGGGTCCCGCTGACATGCCGGTCGAGATGACCCGCGCGCGCTTCGAGGAGCTCGTGTCCGAGGCGTTGGACCAGGTCCCACCCAAGTTCGCCGACGCGATGGACAACGTCGTCGTCCTGGTCGAAGAGTTCAACGACGAGTCCCCCACGATCCTGGGGCTCTACCACGGCGTCGCCCTCACCCGCCGCACCACGAACTACGGCGGCGTCCTGCCCGACCGCATCTCCATCTACCGCCGCCCCATCCTGTGGATGTGCTCCACGGAGGCCGAGGTCGTCGAGCAGGTCCTCATCACCGTCATGCACGAACTGGGCCACCACTTCGGCCTCGACGACGACCGCCTCCACGAACTCGGCTGGGGCTGAGCGCTCGCTTCCGGCGACGCCAGATGACGAATCAGCTTCAACACCCGAACTACTCCATCGAGAGCAGTGCCCACCGGCTGTTTTGGTGCTGAAATAGCACATCACCCGGCCGCCGGGAGGACGTGAATGACTGCTCTCGACACCCCACCCCTACCGGACGACGACCGGCAAAACCCAGCCGCTGCCACGACTGACAGCGCCGACACCGCCGACAACCCGGCCCGGGCCGAAAAGTCCCGAAGACCCCTGGTCCTGGCCGCCGCCTCAGGATTCGCCATCGGAATCCTGATCACCGGCCTCCTCTGGGGCCTCTCCGGCCAACGCGGCGGCGCGAACGTCGACGCGGCAGCCGCCTGCGACGCCTTCAACCGCGCCGGCCACCTCCCCGACACGACGAGCGGCTACGACCCCACCGCCTTCACCCGCCTGGCCGACGACGCGGCCCACCGCATCACCGCGGCCTACGAGCTGGCCCAGGCCGCAGCCGCCTTCGACGGCCAGTACCAACCCCTGGCGCAGAGCCTCGCCGGCGTCAACGGAATGGTCCTGTCCGGCCGCTTCGACAGCCAATCCGGACAGGACGACATCATCCGCATCCAACAACTCTGCGCAAGGGGCTAGGACCTCAGGCCCGCCGCACCGTCTTCACCGCGAGCTGGAACCCCGGCAGCTTGTCCCCGGCACATCCCGTACCCGGGTCAGCCAGGAACTTCGACGCCGTCTCCTGCGGCAGGTACACGCGCAGGCCCTTCACCGACGTCGGCTTGCACACCGCCGGGTCGAAGTTCGCGGCCTGCGCGAACTGCACGTCCGCCGCAGCCGACTGACCCGGCTGCAGCTTGATCGCGTCACCCTTGGTGCCCTCGCGGAACGCGGCCGGGCCGACCTGGTGCCCGTCGTCGCCGGTCACGTAGGAGACGCCGGGGAAGCCCTGGATCGTGCAGGGCTTGCTGCTGGAGTTTTTGATCAGGATCGGCCGGTAGATCGAGCCCGCGCCCGCGTCGCCCTGGCCGAGGGAGAGCGTGACGTCACCGGCCTTGCACAGGCCGTTGTCCACCGGCCGGCCGGACGCCGGCGTGCTGTCGTCCGAAGAGGACTCGGACGAGCTGGCCGTGGGCGCCGGTGACGTGTCGGACGTGCTGGCCGAGGTGTCGGAACTCGGCGTGTTGCTCGCGGTCGGCGTGGTTCCGCTACCACAAGCCGACAACAGCAGGGCGCCGGACGCGCCCAGCGCAGCAAGAAAGACCAAGGGAATTCGTGGTTTTGTCGTGCTTACCATCTCAGTTGCCTCCCCGTGCTGGGTAACCACCGTTCAGTGGACGTGCGACCTCCGCACCGGGTTGCGCCGGCATCGTGAACTCTTCACCAGACGGAAGGCGATCATGACGGGCTTTTCTCACCAGGCATGGCAACACACGGTGAAACTACAACACGCCATGTCGGTTCACCCGTTCAACGAAGAGCTCGCGACCGGCACTTTGTCGCGCGAGCGATTCCAGTTCTACCTGGTCCAGGACGCGCGGTACCTCGTCGGCTTCGGCCGCGCGCTGGCCGCCGCGGCGGCCAAGGCACCGGAGGTCGACGACGTCGCCTTCCTGGCCGGAGCGGCGCGCGACGCCATCGTGATCGAGCGCGAAATGCACGAGAGCTACTTCAAGTGGTTCCGGCTTTCGGAGACCGATCTGGCCGACATCGAGACGTCGCCGACGTGCGTCGCGTACTCGTCGTTCCTGCTGGCCACGGCCCACACGGGCAGCTACGGCGAACTCCTCGCGGCCCTGCTGCCGTGCTTCTGGGTGTACCAGAGCGTGGGCGCCGGAATCCTCAAGCGGCAGTCGCCCGAAAACGACAATCCGTACCGGCCGTGGATCGACACCTACGCAGGCGACGAGTTCGAAGCGACCGTCCGCACGGGCCGCGACGCCCTCGACCGCGCCGCCGACGCCGCCGGTGAGGCGACGCGCGAAAAAATGCTCGCCGCTTTCACCCGGGCGTGTGAGTACGAGTGGATGTTCTGGGACAGCGCCTACCGGCAAGAGGGCTGGCCTGTGTTTTCTGCCTAGGCTCCGCCGAGGCGGGCGAGATCGCCTCAAGCCAACCTCTTCCCTCCCAATGTGCCCGGCCCGGGGGGCCAGACACATCGCGAGGGAAGAGGTCGGCGCGATCTCGCGTCGTGGTTGCTATAGGGGCGTGTCGACCCAGGTAAGGCATCGCCAGCCGTCGGGCTGAGACTCCAGCTCCACGACGCCCGTGTTCGGGATGAGCGCGCTGCTTGCCAGGTCGCCGGGCACGTTGGCGGCCAGGAACTCCGCGCCGAGCCGAATCGCGCCGCCGTGGCTGACCAGCACGACGATGCCGTCCGGGTCGGTCTGCTCGTGCTTCGCCCGCAGGTCGTCAGCGGCGCCGACCATGCGGGCCCGCACCTGGGCGCCCGACTCGCCGCCGGGGATCGCGACGTCGAGGTCGCCTTCGGTCCAGCGCTTGGCCGTCTCGAGGTAGGTCCGGATCGACTCGACGTCGGTGGCGCCCTCGAGGTCGCCCGCGTCGACCTCCTTGACGCCCTCGATCACCTGCACCTCGAGGCCGAGCACCTCGGCCAGCGGCGCGGCCGTCTGCTGCGCGCGCGTGGCCTGCGACGCGTACACGGCCACGATCGGCTCCGCGGCGAGCCGGCCCGCGAGCGCCTTCGCCTGCTCCTGCCCCAGCTCGGTGAGCGGCGGACCGGGCAGCGCTGTGTCGAGCGCGCCCCGCACGTTGCCGTCGGTCTGGCCGTGGCGGACGAGGAACAGTCTCACGCGCCTTCTCCCTTCAACACGGCGTCGACCCAGGCCTGGGCGTCGACGAAGTCCTGGTTGCCCGCGCCGGCTTCGACCGTGGCGGCGACGTCGTCGGCCCGCGGGTGCGAGCCGAGGAAGCGCAGGTGGCAGCGGCGGCGCAGGGCGGCCATCGCGTCGACGATCCGCGGCTCGGCCACGTGCCCCTCGAAGTCGATGAAAAAGCGGTACTCGCCGAAGTTGTTGCGGGTCGGGCGCGCGTCGAGGCGCGTGAGGTTGATGCCGCGGCTCGCGAGCTCGGCGAGCAGCTCGGCCAGCGTGCCGGTGCGGTTCACGGCCGCCGCGACGATCGACGTGCGGTCGGCGCCCGTGGGCTCGGGCAGCTCGCCGGGGCGGCGGACCAGCAGGAAGCGCGTCTGCGCGTCGTGGACGTCGGCGACGCCCGTGGCCAGCTCCTCCAGCGCGTAGTGCTCGATGGCGACCGGTGCGGACACGGCCGCGTCGTAGGTGCCCTCGACCACGCCCACGGCGGCCGACGCCGTGGACGAGGAGGCCACCACGGTCGCGCCCGGCAGGTTCGCCTCGAGCCACTCCCGCACCTGCGCGAGGGCGTGCGGGTGGCTCGCAACAGTGCGGATCTCGCCGCCACCAGGACGCGTCAGCACGCTGAAGTGGATGGGCAGGATGGTCTCCGCGACGGCGACCAGGGGGTCTCCGTCGCTGAGGCCGTCGAGCGTCGTCGGCACGACGCCCTCGACGGAGTTCTCGATCGGTACGCACGCAGCGTCGGCAGCGCCTTCGCGGACGGCCGTGAGCGCCAGCCGGACGGTCTCGTAGGGAATCAGGTCCTCGCCCGGCGCGAGCGCACGGGCGGCCTGTTCGGTGAACGTGCCCTGAGGGCCGAAATACGCGATCCGCAACACGACCGCCAGGCTACTTACAACACACGTGGCGGTTTTCACTCGGACATCCGGTGCGCCAACCGGTTACGCCGGGTGGCTTTTTTTGCCATGCTTGAACCGTGACCGCCGAATCGGGCACACACACCGGGCGCGAGGACATCGGCCCGCCGGTTTCGTCCCGGACGCCGGAACTCGTGTTGTGCGCCGTCGATGAACCGCTCGCCGCCGCGTGGACCCACGCCCTCGGCCGCCTCGAAACCGAGGCCGCCACGGTCCGGGTCCACCGTGGGTCGGTGCTGGACGTCGTCGCCCAGGCCGTGGTGAGCCCCGCCAACTCCTACGGCTGGATGCGCGGCGGGATCGACGCCGTCTACGCGCTGGCGTTCCCGGGCGTCGAGCAGAGCGTGCGCAGCGCGGTCTTGGCTTCATACGGCGGAGAACTGCCGATCGGCGAGGCCGTGATCGTGCCCACGGGCGAGGCCGAACCGGCGTGGCTGATCAGCGCGCCGACCATGCGCGAGCCCGGCGAACGGCTGCCCGCGGACACCGTGCACCCCTACCTCGCGGCGCGCGCGGTGTTCCTGCAGTGGCAGCACGGGAAGCTCGAGGAAGGGCCGGTGCGCGAGGTCGTGGACACCATCGCGATGCCCGGCTTGGGCACCGGCGTCGGCGGCGTCGACCCGGCCACGTGCGCGCGCCAGGTGGCCGCGGCGTGGGTGGAAGTCTTCGGCCGCCGCCGTAACCCTCGGTGACCGCGTAGGCAACGGTTCGGGCCGCGTGCAGCACATCACAGCGCGTTCACGGGCGGTAGGCCCTACCGTTGATGGAGCGTTACTCGCAAGGTAGTGCCCAGTACGGAGCCAGCGCAGGCGACGGCCGAGGAGTGTGCGATGCCACGGGTCCGTGAACTCAGTCCCTACGTCGAGCTTCACCGGGAACAGTGGCGGGAGCTGCGCAGCTCGACCCCACTGCCCCTGACCGCCGATGAGCTGGTTCGGCTGCGGGGTCTCGGCGAGCAGATCGACCTGGCCGAGGTGGCCGACGTCTACCTGCCGCTGTCGAGACTGATCAACCTGCAGGTCAAAGCCCGGCAACAGCTGTACGAAGCCACCACCACGTTCCTCGGCGAAGAGTGCGTCAGCACGAAGGTGCCGTACGTGATCGGCGTCGCCGGCAGCGTCGCGGTCGGCAAGTCGACCACGGCCCGCATCCTGCGCACGCTGCTCGCCCGCTGGCCGGACCACCCGCGCGTGGACCTCGTGACCACCGACGGGTTCCTGTACTCGCGCGACGAGCTGACCCGCCGGGGCATCATGCACCGCAAGGGCTTCCCGGAAAGCTACGACCGGCGCGCCCTGCTGCGCTTCGTCACCGAGGTGAAATCCGGCGCCGAGCGCGTGTCGGCGCCCGTGTACTCGCACCTCGCGTACGACATCCTGCCCGGCGAGGAACAGGTCGTGGAGCGCCCGGACATCCTCATCATCGAGGGGCTGAACGTCCTGCAGCCGGGCCAGCGCCTGACCGTCTCGGACCTGTTCGACTTCTCCATCTACGTCGACGCGCACACCGACGACATCGAACGCTGGTACGTCGAGCGCTTCCTCAAGCTCCGCCACACCGCGTTCTCCGACCCGGCTTCGCACTTCCACCACTTCGCCGGCCTGGACGACGACGAGGCCCGCGAGGAAGCCCGCCACCTTTGGCGCACGATCAACGAACCGAACCTCATGGAGAACATCAAACCGACGCGCCCACGAGCCACGCTGGTGCTGCGCAAGGACGCCGACCACTCCATCAACCGCGTGCGCCTGCGCAAGCTCTGACGGCTTCGGGGTCGGCCCTGCGGGTGGCCCGTCCTTCGGCGCGTCGATGGCTTGTTCGGCGGCCGAGTCGGCGGCTCTGTCATCGGCTCTGTCGGCGGCTTTGTCACCCACATAGCCCTCACCTGCCCCACACCCTCACCCTCCGCCCCCCGACCTCGGCCGATCGGCCAGTTCGGGGGGCGGCTTCGTAACCAGTTGGCCGATACCGGGCGAGCCTCGTGAAAGCGACCCTGAACAGAAGGGAAATTCGCACCTGACCTGGGAAGGAGGCCCCCGATGTTCTCCATCGTCCTCACGTGGATCGGCGCAGTACTCGGACTGGCCCTCTTCGTCGCCATGGCCGCCAGCACCTTCCTGGTCGACCTGGACGAAGCCATCCGCGAACGCCGCCGCAAGGCCGCCACCGCAGCCGCCACCGTCCCCGTCCCCGCAGTCCCTGGCCAAACTCCAACGGCATAAACAACAAAGCCCCAGCCACACCGGCCGGGGCTTTCTTTTATGTTTTTCGCTTTTCTCACCACACAACCGCACCAGATCTACACACTCACCAATGCACCCAGACCCGGTCCTGCACCTCGATCCCCGCCTTCCACGCGGTCTGGACTATTTGTCAAGGCACTCTTTCCCGCCTTGACAAATAGTCCAGACCGTAGTGACACTAAAAAATCGGGGTGCCATTCTGCGCTACCCCCAGCGCAATGATCCGCGCCAGCGGATCGAGCCGAAACCGCGATCACTCAACCGCAGTCAACGCCTCCCGATACCCTTCCAAATCATAATCCAACCGATCCTCATCCTCAGCCTCTTCCAGCTGCCCCTCCAGCACAGAGACCAACTCCCCCAAAACCTCTTCCCTCGTCAACCCCTTCTCGATCAACTTCTGGGCCGCCACCCAAACCTCTTCAGGCGAGTCCTCCCAAAGCTGATCCACCACCGACGTCTCCAACGCCAGCCTCAGTCCATCAGCACCATCGAACTCGTCATTCGCCAACGATTCGTGATACTCCGGATGCCCACCGATGACCAGCATCCGCCGCTGCTCCGGATCCGACGGATCCAAATCCGTCAGCTCCTCATCCCCGATCACCGTGGACAACTCCGGCACAGCAAACCGTCGCCGCTCCACAACCCCCAAAACCTCTTCGGCAGACTCCGTCCCGTCCAGATAATCCGAAACCTCATCCTCTTCGGACTCATCTTCATCGGACAGGTATTCCGCCAAATACTCCTTCACGTCTTCGACGAGAGCAGCCGAAGCAACCTCCGACAACCCGCCCCGAGCCGCGGCCCAAGAAGCCCACGCCAGCACCACCGGCGGCACGAGATCCTCGTCCTCGACCTCGTACTCCCCACCCAGCAACGACTCCAGGAACCGCGCCAGCTTCTCCGGACCGACGCGCAGCGGATCCGCCGGCTCCGTCCGGCACCCGTGGTCCACCAGCAGCCGCGCCACCGACCGCGCCGCCTCGACGTCGGCGAACGAAACCTCCCCGAGGAACTGCTCCACGATCGCGTCGCGCCGCGCGTCCGGCCACTCCTCGACACCCCGGCCGGCTGACGGCGCCGGCAACGCCCGCAGCCACGCCATCGCCACGGCGTGGAAGCGCGTGTAGTCCTCGCCGACGTCGGGCTCGTCCATACCGTCGGTCGCGGCGATGCCGTCGAGCAGCAGGCGGTGCGCGTCGGCCGGCTCGACCTTCTCGAGGACCACGAGCTCGCCGTCGTCGGCGATCTGCGTGCGCATCTCGGCCAGGACCTCGTGCGGCTCGTCGATCACCACGAGGTCGCGCACGCGGCCGAGCTCGGTGAAGTCGAGCAGCGCCAGCAGGCCGAGCGTCGCGTCGCCGCGGGAGAACGTGCACAGCAGCGAGGACTCGTCGCCGTAGACGTCGCCGGTCCGCCAGATCTCACCGACCGACACGCGGCCGACCTCACCGGCCCACTCGGGCTCGGGAATGCCGCGCGAGAGCACCACGGCGAGCGCCTCAGCGGCCGCCGAGCGCTCCTCCTCGGTCTCGGCCAGCACCTTCAGCGCGGCCAGCAGCGCCGCCGCGCCGGGCGTGATCTTGCGCTGCGCGAACGCGATGAGCTCCAGGCCCAGCTGCTCGCCGCCCTCGGGCTCGCCCTCGATCGTGAGGTCCCACCACTGCCCGACCACCTCGGAGGCGAGGAGCTCGACGTCGAAGGGGCCGGGCTCCGCCGCGACGGCGGAGAAGTCCCGGAGGACGTCCTTGAACAGGCCGTTCACGCTGGGCGTGGCGGGCTGGGGGGTCTTCTTGCGGGCGCGGCTCACCGGACTCATGCGGAACATCGTTGCATCGCTGGTGCGGGTGCGGATCCGCGGGACGCGCGGCCGCGGTGGCCCCGGGCGCGGTATCCGCGACCGGCCAGGGAGCCGGCTGCGAAGAGGGACCACCGCGACGTCGCGGAGAAGAGCTACGTGCGAGGTGTTTCAGCTGGTCAACGAGTCAGACGCCGGAAGGTTACGCGGTTTCGGCAACGCGATCCGAGCCGCGCGCACTTCCGCGATCAGCCGCGTCTTGCGCCGGTGAACGTTCACCAAGTCGGCCAGGTATCCCGTGAACTCCTCCGCCGTGCCGGCGCGTTTGTGCAGCGTGCGCAGCTTCTTCAGGTGCTTCGCTGCTTCGCGATAGGCCTGCGGGTCCTTCTGCTCGATGAGCTGCTCGACCTGGCTGCGGTAGACCGGGATCGTCTCGGCCGGGTGCGCGACCTCGCGCGACGCGGCCAGCTCCACGCGCAACGCCAGCGACCCACCGAAGCGCACGCACGCGCGCCACGCCTCGTCGGGCCGATCCTCGGCGAGCAGCGCCCGGGCGAGCTCTTCGGCGCCTTCTTCACTGTCGGCCGCGCGCTCCCTCAGCCGCGCGAGGGCCGCGACGCGCTGCACCGACCACACGCCCGCTTCGACGGCCGCCTCGCGCAACGCCGTGTACGTGACGTTGCCCGGCGCCTCGTCGAACTCCTTGCGCCGCAAGGCGACCGTCTCGTCTTCCGGCTCGGGGAGGGTTTGTTGGAGGTTCTGGTGCGGGTTTTGGTGCGTTTTGTGCGGAGTGAGCGCGCGGGCCGCATGCGCGATGGCCTCGCTGTGCCGCCCGGCCGCCCGCAGCACCCGCACGATCTTCAGGCTCACATCCACCCGCGGCGGCTTGGCGGAGAGGATCGCGACCAGCGCGTCCACGTCCCCGCGCACCTCGGCGAGCTCCTCCAGCATGCGCTCCGCGACGTCCCGGCGATACCCCGTCGGCCCGGCTGTCAGTATTTCGTCCACAGTAGACTTGATCCGCTCAAGTCCCTTTTCCCCCAACGCCTCGGCGAAATCCGCCAGCGCGATCGTCGGCCTTCCGGGCCCGTCGAACTCCACTTCCAGCAGCCACTCGGCCAACTGCTCGACATCCGGCGGCCGCGCAACACACGCCCGCGCGTACAACTCGACGGCGAAGTCCAGCTTGTCCCCGAGGTCACCGAACGGATCCCCGGACTGCTCCAGCACTTCACCGATGTCATCCACGGTCCGCCGCGCGAGCGGCGCCAGGTCCGCCGGACTGCCCGCATCGAGCAACCGCTCCAAGGTGTCCAGCACGGCGCCCACCTTGGCCGTGTACTCGACATTGCCGTCCTGCACCGCCGTGTCCAACAGCCGATGCGCCTCAGCAACTTCACCCGATTGAGTGGCACACCGCAGTTCCAGCGAATGCCGTAACTCAGGGTCACGCCGCACCTGGGCGTACAGCAGGTCCGCCAGCGTTTCCGCGTCCAACGTACGCAGGTAGGACCGCAGATCCGGGGGAGCACTCACGGGCACCAGTCTGCCGCATGCCGTTCGCCGCGCGTGTGGGCCAACTGCGTGCTCTTTCCGGCCCAACCGCGCACCGCGGGTGACCTGTGGTTCTCGTCGTTTGGTGCTCTGGCGGGCCGTCGGTTGAGGGCTCTGGCGGGCCGGCGCGTGGGGGCTCGGTGCGGCGATGTCTCCCGGGTTGGTTGGGCGCCATCGCGACCGGTCCCGCCGCCCGCCGCGGATCGGACCGACGCCATCGCGACGCATCCCGTGGCCGGCCTCCCACACCCTCGCCACAGGTCGGATCGGCGCCGCTTCGCTCCGATGCCGCGGTCCGGCCCTGCGCCACCACGCGGATCGGTTCGGCACCGTCCCGGGCCGGCTCGCTTGCTCTGCCGCGGCCTTGCATTGCCACGGCATCGGCGCGTGCCCCGTCACCACGGCACGGATGCCACGCTTCGGCCCCTGGACTGTGCCGTGCCGGCGCTCAGCGGGACGCCGCGCCGCTTCGTGCTGCCGCGGCCCTGTGCCGCGGCGCTGAGCGTTGCCGCAGCTCCGCGCTTCGCTCGGGCTCCAGGGATTGCTGCTCCACCATGCTCCGCCGCGGTTCCGAGCGTTGCCGCGACTCCGTCTCCTGCCCGGTCGCCCGCTCCACCTCGGCCTGCCGCAGCTCCGCGGCTTTCCGCGCCGGGCGAGCCGCACCGCCACCGCCATCACCACGCCGGCGAACACCACGCTCGCCGCCCCGCCGGCGAGCGCCCCGCCCAAAGTCCGGTGAGCGTGATCAACCGTCATCTGCACCGCGAAGTTGTTCTGCTGCGCGAAGAGCTCCCCCAACCCACGTCCCGCAACCGCCGTCGCCGCGCGCCACGTCGGCATCGCGACCGGCAGCGGCGCCGCGTCGGCGTAGGCGTTCTCGACCGCCGTCAGCGTGCCCCAGTCCTCACCGCGAACGAGCTCTTCGTACCGCTCCCGACCACTCTGCGTGAGCCTGCCCGCCGCGCTCGCCAGCGTCGTCCGGTACCCGCCCACCGCGTCCGTGAAGAGCCGCCGCGTGGTTCCATCGAGGCCCGCCAGCGCGAGAGAATCCGCTCGGTACAAACCTTCGGTCGCCACCAGCAGATCCACGGCCGTGTTCTGCTGATACGCCGTCTCCGCATCCGGCGCCGCCCGGGTGAGCTCTCGCAGGCCGGCGAGGGCGTCGTCGATACGCTGCGTATAGCTGACGTACTCGGCCAGCCGGTCGCCCGCGAGCAGCGCGTTGCCCCGCCGCTCCTGCAACCCCACCACGGTTCGCGTCACGTCGTTCGACGCCCGCGCCGTCTCGTCCGCCAGCCCGCGCACGTGATTCGCTTGCTGCACCAGGAAGATCCCGATCACCAACGCCACCAGCACCAGCGCCGCACCGGGCACGAACGCGATCAGGACCACGCGCCTGCGCAGGTACTCCACGGCCCTTCCTTCCGCTTTTCCCCAACCCGGCCAACCACGCTAGTGTCCTGAGTCGTTAATTCGTTGGCAGTAGGCGGCGAGGGTGTCGAGGATGTGGTCGGCGGTCTTGGTCCAGACGTAGGGTTTGGGATT